>FR893257.1 GCA_000436035.1 Prevotella sp. CAG:732
TGAGTTTAACAGCTAAACCATAAAAGAAAGAAATGAAAGAGTTTAAATATACAATCGACGGAAAAGAATACAAGGTTCAGATTGAGGGTGTTGAGGACAACATCGCAAGCGTGAACGTGAATGGCGAAGCTTACAAGGTAGAAATGGAGAAGGAAGCTGAGCCTGAGAAGAAGAAGGTAGTGCTCGGTAAGCCAGCTGCCGCTTCTGATGATGCAGAGGCTACTCCTGCTGCCAATGTCAACACAGCCAACGCAGTGAAGGCTCCTCTCCCTGGTACTATCACCAGCATCGAGGTTACTGTTGGTCAGGAGGTGAAGGCAGGTGACACCGTTGTTGTCCTTGAGGCCATGAAGATGCAGAACAACATCGAGGCAGAGAAGGATGGCAAGGTAACAGCTATCTGCGTAAAGCCTGGTCAGGCAGTGCTCGAAGAGGACGCTTTGATCGTCATCGAGTAAATCTACTGACAAGAGCTTCAGTATTTATAAAAGGAAAATCGCAATTTTACCATTTATAAATTAGAAAAAGGGTCGCAGGCATTCAGTTGCCTAGCGACCCTTCATCGTTTTTATAAGATACTACCATTCCTAGGTTTTACAAGAGATTACCATCCGGAGAATATCATCCCCCATCAGTTGGAATACCAAAAGGGGATGCCTCCCGAAAGAGAACACCCCCATGGATTGGAATTATCTTGTTTTTAACAATACAAGACACAATTAAACAAAGCATTGCTTCTAATAGATCACTTTCCTGCCCTTGTGAACATAAATATGTCCCTTTACCAAGTTTTGCACTCGCTGTCCCATTAGATTATAGTAAACATCATCCTCCACAACATTTACAGTAGGACGAATGATACCAGTCATCGGTCTCTGACGAGGTGTTATCAAGAAAGGCTTATCATCATAACCATCAATCAGATGCAAGTCGGCGATAGAACTGATTTCAGTAGAAGTTTCACCTAACCAGCCACAATACTGGAAGATGCCTGTCTTTACACGGATGAAATCAATATGGTCAAGAACTACTTGATTGCCCTCATCATCTACCGCCCAGTTGATATCGAAGGAAGAATAGAGTGAATCGGTGGCGGGACAAGCATCCGCATAGCCATAGGCATCCTTGGCATAGCGATACAGCACCCAATAAGTGCCCTTGCCACTTGTCTCTATGGCATTGTTGGGCACCTTGCCACCCTTGAAGGTCAGTTCATCCTTACCTTCCCAAAGAGGCCAATACGACTGACGATGATGAACATTCTTGCAATGATAGCCGGTAGAATCACGGCGTTCACCATTCTTGTCTGTCCACGAACATTCCCATTTGATATAATTATCGTAGGATGAAGGGAATTGAGTATGATCACCACTCTCTGCCGTAGGCTTATGGTAAGTAATTTCAAAGTCATGGATTTCGGAGGTATAGTATTCCGAGCCTGCAAGCTCATACCATTTTGCCTCCTCCAAGTTCTTGCCGACTCCCACATATACGATGCCTGGTTCGATGGAACCACCAATCGTAGCTGCACCATAAATTGGGTCAGCGTTAGAATAGAATCCATTGCCCAATACAAGGAAGTCTGAACCCGGCTTGTTTTCGATGGCATGATCGAACTTCACTGTGATATATCCGCCGAAGGTACCAAGATGAACAAGCGCATCACTGTTCAACTGTTTCTCACATCTCTGATTGACCTCCTCTTGGGTAGTGTTCTCATCAGCAGAAGGCAATGTATTAACAAATTGCCCTGGAGCAGGATGATATTCCAAGACTTGCACTTGCTGAGTCTGTGCCTGTCCACAAAGGCCAAACACAGACAAAGCAGAAGTCACTATAATTTGCTTCACATTCAAAATGACAAAAATTATTTATAAATTTCAATATCATCGATTACGAGATAAGCAGGAGCGGCAAAACCAGCGCCGTTATCTTGGTCTTTAGAGAACTCATAATTAATCTTTAAGGTATTAATTTTACCAAGAGAAGACAAATCAACATAAGCCCAATCGGTCAAAGACTTCTTACCATCTTGAATACGATACTTCACGATACCCTGAGAAATACCTGCAGCATCAAAGCCCTCAAAAGTTACATCTATAAAGGTGTCATCAGTAGCTGCTTGGTTAAATCTATCGCCTTGGGTCAAAGAATGGAGAAAATAAGAGTTGTTGGTAATCCACATACCCTTGATTTGGCGAGCTACACCATCCTGGAAATCCAATATAGCACGAGAATCTGTAGCATACGGGCTGCCATCATTATAACCGTATGTCACAAGGAAGTTGTCACCAGAGTGAGCAGGAGTTTCCGTAGGCAAAGAAAGTTGCGTATTGGAGCCACCATCTGCTATATCACAGTGATAATTAGAGATAGCGGCACCGCCTGACCAATATGCCCAGCTACCCCAAGCATTATTCAACTTCGAGTGCAAAGATGTCACTTCGTCTGTCCACTCATAGACACCTTCGTCTTTAGAAAAGCCACCGCCATCAGCTCCATAAAGTAATGGGCCACCATATTCTGGTGTATCTATCAATGCACTCCACTTACTGCCCTCGAAATCAATCGTATAATAAGGTGCTTCCTTCACGAGACCCATCACACTATACTGAGCAGTACGCTCATTGAAAACAACGAGCACAGAATCCTGCTGATAACCACTCTCGATAGTATAGAACTTAGTGCTTCCCTTAGTTGCAGTACCAGACACTGCGATAGGAGCATTAGCATCCCCCTCTGGACCGAAATAGAGGTCTGAACCAGTATTGGTGGTAGCCTGGAACTTGAAAGTATCATCAGCCTTCGGCATCAGTTTACCAGCCCACATATAGTCAGCGATAAGGCTCATGCCCTTGAACTGGAAAGTAGTTGCCTTACCAAAAAGGCTAACGCCCTTTAAGTTAGACTTATATACAGGAGCCTGAGCAGGCTGAGTTGGTTCATCATCGGTAACTGTGATAGTAGTGCTCTCCAAAGGGAAAGAATATTTCTGACCATTCGACTCAACTGTGAATACAGATTGTGCTGAGGCAGCCAATGGCATAACCATCAACAATGAAACAAATATCTTTTTCATACTTTTCTAAATTCTATTACTTGATTACTTTTCTTGTTTTACCATTACTCTTGATAATATAGATTTTACCCGGTACAATCTGTGAGGCTTTTGTACCATCTATATTGTAGATTTCCTCGACATTCTTGCCTTCAACAACTACGTTATCTTTGATTCCAGTAGAAGTGAAATCATGGCTTTCAGCTGTGATTTTCTCAACATCAGCACAGTCAGCCAAAACAAGTTGCTTGTTGTCAGCCATAGAGAGTACACATAGCTTTCCATCCTCGGTCTGAATCTTTGGTCGATCAGTGAAAGCCACATACTTGCTTTCACCTGACTTGAGAGTCACGCATACCGCATTTAGCGCAGGTTTCTCTTCACTAGAGGCGAAAGCAGAAAGAGCAATGAAAGGCATTGCCATCATAAGTAAATACTTTCTCATAAATGAATTATTATTTATGTTAATACTATGCCCTTACAGAGGGCGATTTTTCTTTATTTTAGAGCCACCTCAAATCCCCAACATTCCATGAAAAGAACTCATTTACGGCAAAGCCAAGAAGTGGGCAGGATTCAAACCATCCAAGTAATACTTGTTGAGTTGTTGTCCTTGTCTGTCAAACTCAAAGACATAGGCATTGGTGGCATAACTTCTCGCATCCGACACGTAGAGATGACCCGAATAAGGAGAGATGTAGATGCCATACGGCGACTGCATCTTCTCGATGACTGGTTGCGCCTCGGCATACTCCGAAAGCCCCTCTTCCACCTGCATCGAAGGCAAGCTGATGGTGTGCATAGAGTACTGATACTCACCGGTATTATATGAATATGCCGAACCAATGGTATAGAACTTTCCTCCATACGTGCAATTATAGGTGGCGGGGAAATCAAAGACCTTGAACTCCTCGCTCTCCATGTTCAGTACCACAGACCTGGGAGCCACATCATAGTAGTCGCCACAAGAGTTGATACAGATAAACTGACCGCACTGCGACATCTTGCCAAAGAGGTTGATGCACCCCGTGTCGATGCGCTTGAGCTCTTTCATCGTCTGGGCATCTATCACCGAAATGGTAGATTCATATTCATGCCCCTCCTGGAAAGAATACCCTCCGGTATTAGCCACGAAAAGACGCCCCTTGTAATAGGCAATGCCCTCCGGCTCATAACCCACATGGCAGGTATCCACGATTTCCTTCGTTCTCACATCCACCTTCGCCACATAACCATGGTTGGCATACGAGGTACAATAGAGGTAGTCGCCATCTGTAGCCAACTTGCGATTGTTCGGGATGTCTTCGGTGGCAGCTATTGCCCTTCCATCAGGATAAATATACTGAATGATGTTCGACCAGTTCACAGAGATGGCTATCAAGGTATCGTTTACCTGAATGATGTCATTGCCTGTGTCACCCAGACGATGCTTTGGATTTTGCTTCTGATACCACTTGTTGACGAGCGTTCCCTGATCGAGATAAGAGATACAGGAGTTGTCCATGCCCCATAATCCCTCACAGAGTATCAAGAGCTTGTCCTCCGTCTTCGTAGGTGTAGAGATGACGACTTCATCGTTCACCTCCATACGGCAGCCCGAAAGTAAGATAACCAGCATCACTAGACAAATACTCCATCTGCCTCTGTGTTCTTGCCAGCCTTTATTTTTTATCAATTGAATCTTCATTCCAATCTTGAATTATTTGCAAGAGAATTATCTTTCCCTTCGGCCGATGCCGTTGGTTCTCCACTCTTCGTTGTTCACTCTTCACTTTTAAAGTTCAAACTTCACCGTACACTTCCAGTTTCTTCCCGGCATCGGATAGCGTTTTACCACTTCATGGCGAGAATCGGTCACATTGTTACATTCTATGGTACCTTGCAACACATACTTTCCTATCTTGAATCGCTTGTTCAACTTCAAGTCTATCGTGTACCAATCGCCCAACAGGTCGTCAGCATTATTGGACACCAACGCAAAGCGCTCACCTGTATAAAGGAATGAGGTGCAGAGCGAATAGGAATCATATCCCAAGTCAAGAATGACCGAACCCGAATGCATCGGTGAGTACGGAATGTAATTCTTGTACTCTGGGTCGGAAGGCATCGTATAGTCCTTGTCTATCTGATAGGTATAGTTGGCATTAGCCGCCAATGAGAACTTGCCCCAGTCCTGATTATACCCACCAGAGAAAGATGCACCATACGACTTCACCTTGCCAAAGTTGACCATCGACCAGCGGAACTGACACTTCATCGGTATCGCCACGATCTTGTCATCAATATGGTTATAATACCCATCAACCGCAAAATGGAATCGCTTACCCTTATAGTCGATACCCGCATCCCATTGCGAGGTATATTCCGGATTCAACTTCGTATTGCCCACCAAGGTATAGTACAAGTCGTTGAGCGTAGGAGCTCGGAAGATGCGCTTGTGGAAGGCACGGAATATCCACTCATCTTTCTTATACGACAAGAGGAACATCGGCGTGAGTTTCTGCAAGGGTCCAGCCTGCCCCACCGTATGGTCTTGTATATGCGTATAGAGCAATGCCACATTTGCCTCCAAACCTCGATAAGAGCCGATGATGGAAAACAACGACTTTGAGTCGATGCGATACACATAATGGAAACGATAGACATCACAATTGAGGTCAGACCATCGCAGGTCGGTACTTGCCGTCACCGAAAGATAGGGCGAGTTGAAGGAGCCTGCCACCGAACCATACACGTCTTGCTGGGCATAGTGATTATTACAATACATAGTCGCCGCATTGGTGGATGGGTCTTGCAGATAGTGCAAGTAATCATAAGCATACTTCAAGTTCGCCTTCAAGCCCCATCTGCTCCACAACTTCTTATACGAAGCCTGGGCAAAGAAGTTTTGGTCCCATTGCCTATCCGTGGAATCCCACTGGTCGGAAAGACGACGGATGACAGGTCCCGGCAATCCTCGTTCTGAATTGTAATAGTAGGCATGAAGCGTCAAGCCCTTGTAGAACCCAGCAGCTTCCAAGCGATAGAAGGAGATGTCGGAGTTGTGCCGCACACCAATCGTATCTTCTGAAGCCGACTGAAATCGGAATTTGTAGTCACCGTCCGTATGCTGGTACTCACCATCGAAGAAGAAGTAATCCTTCAACGAGAAATAAGCTTTCACCTTATTCAAACCGAAAGAACCATTGCCATACTCCACTTGTGCGGTGGTATGGTCTGGTCGTTTGGTCTGCATATAGACGGTGGCAGCAGAAGCATACTCTGAGGCCGACTGCAATCGCTCATTCTTGTTGGCATTGTATAGGGATACAGATTCCATATTGGACAAAGAATACTTGCCCAAATCGACTTGTCCATTTTGTACATTGGTGATGCGGATACCGTCAAGATACACTCCGACATGCTGCGAGCCGAGAGAACGCACGTTGACTGTTTTCAAGCCTCCCAATCCACCATAATCCTTTATCTGTACGCCCGAAAAGTACTTCAAGGCATCAGCCACGGATGTCGTGGAAAGGTTCTGCAAAGTGCTCCCCGATATTGTCTGACTTGGTGTAAGATAATGCGGTTTCTCACCGACACACACGACATCATCCAATGAGAGCGTATCACGATGCAATCCTTTCTCTTGACGCGAACGGTTACTATCTATGCTCTGCGCATAACCAGAGGTCACACCCACACACAACAATGCTAAGAAGACATTCCTCTTCATTATACATCTATGTTATTAATAAAATGATTCGTCCTTCAAAGTCCATTCCACGGGACTTGATGGCAACATCGCCACATCTAGCTTCCAGGTAGTTTCACTACGCTTCATCCAGCAGATGCAGAGATGACAACGGCAGGTCTTCTGACTTACATCTCGTCTTCACATCGCTACGAGCTTTCCGCAGATATTCCATGAAATCGGCATCCTGCCCTATATATAATGATGTGTGACCCAAGGCAAGCGGTCTTCCCGAAAAAATGTCAGTGACCTTTTGGTGCTTGCCTGCCCTCCCCCAAGAGGAGGATAGATGTTTACAGCAGCGGGACTGCTCAGGCTTCTCACCTGATTCCCTTTTAATCACTACGCACGCATCCTGGCATTTCAACCAAAATGACCATCGCCCCTGTGTCGGCACGACGTTGCAGTGAACCAATTGCAGGTGCAAAGGTAATCATTTCAAGCGAATTGACAAAAAAATCACAGCAAAAAGTCTCTTTTGATAGGAAAAGGGAAGATTTCGGCTCTATTTTTTGGCAAGAAAGAAGAAATATCGTATTTTTGCAGAAAGAAAAGAAATGTATTATGGCAACAGAAGGATATAAGAGCAAGCAGTACAATCAGCCGACCAAGCGATTCGTACAGACCATGGAGTTGAAGGATGACTCCGAGCTCATCAAGAAATACAAGGAAGCGCACGACAAGGAGCACTTCTGGGACGAAATCAAACAAGGCATCCAAGCCGTGGGAATCCTAGAGATGGAAATCTACATCTTGGGCAATCGCCTCGTGATGATAGTGGATGCTCCTCTCGACTTCGGCTGGGATACCGCCATGGCAAAACTCGCCACCCTGCCTAGACAAGAGGAATGGGAGAAGCACGTGGCAGAGTTCCAAGACTGCGCCGCCGATGCCACGTCCGACCAGAAATGGCAGATGATGGAACGGATGTTCTATCTATATGAATAGAATTTGTCGCCTATGACGACTCATGTTCGTTGTCTATTACGACAAGTCTCAGTCGTCTATGATGACCAACGCTTTCCGTCTATAGACATCCTTTGATAATAATAACGTAGAATTTTCGTATGATGTCAGAGAACTTAGCAAGTATCAAAACTCCAGAAATGGACAAGCTAGCTTTTACCGTATTGGCGATAGAAGCATCAGCCAAAAAAGATGAATATTTCTCCGAGTGAAATGAGGAGA
Source organism: Prevotella sp. CAG:732 (assembly GCA_000436035.1). GTDB lineage: Bacteria > Bacteroidota > Bacteroidia > Bacteroidales > Bacteroidaceae > Prevotella. Next base: position 7,980 of record FR893257.1, read on the forward strand.
AGACTAGACAAAGTGGGGCTTATCAAAAGCCTCATTCAGGATGCTATGTCTAAGTTTCGTTTATCCATTATTTATTATACTCTTCTTTATCATACTAAACACTTTCACGCCGCTAAATTAAGAATAATATTTGGAATCACAAAAGATTCAAGACGTTATTTTTGGTCGTTTCAATTTAAAGTAGTACTTTTGCCGACGATTTATCCAACCTATCAACATAAATATCCAATACAACGCTTGACAATGGCACAAAACAAAGACAATCATCAACAATAGTTTTATGGATACAGAACAATTATCAATGACCAAGAAAACCATCGTGGGAGTACAATTCCTCTTCGTGGCTTTCGGCGCAACGGTCTTGGTGCCGCTCCTCATCGGCATCGACCCTGCAACGGCTCTCTTCACCGCAGGTGTGGGAACCTTCCTATTCCATTTCATCACTGGCGGCAAGGTACCTATCTTCCTCGGTAGCTCCTTCGCCTTCATCGCCCCTATCATCGCAGCCAGCAAACAGTGGGGATTGCCGGGAACCATCGCCGGACTCACGAGCGTCTCACTGGTGTATTTCGTGATGAGTGCCCTCGTGAAATGGCAAGGCAAGAAACTGCTCGACCGCATCTTCCCTCCAGTGGTCATCGGACCAGCCATCATCCTCATCGGTCTCTCCCTCTCCGGCAGTGCCGTGGATATGGCGAAGGCCAACTGGATTCTCGCCTTCTCCTCCCTCATCACCGCCATCCTCGTGCTCACCTTCTGCAAGGGACTGATGAAGCTCGTGCCTATCATCACGGGTGTGGTCGTGGGATATATCATCGCCATCTGCATGGGCGAGGTGGACTTTTCGGGTATCGCTGCGGCATCTTGGTTCTCCTGCCCTATCTCTTTCGATACCATCACCCATTTCTCTTGGAGTCCTTTCCTCTATATGATACCCGTGGCGATAGCACCGGTATTGGAGCATATCGGCGATATCTATGTAGTAAGCGCCGTGGCTAAGAAAGACTTCGTGAAGGAGCCGGGCATCCATCGCACCATGTTGGGTGACGGAGTGGCATGCCTTGTATCAGCCTTCCTCGGCGGTCCTCCTGAGACGACTTATTCCGAGGTGACAGGAGCCATGTCGATTACCAAGGTGACGAGTCCTGCGGTGATTCGCATCTCAGCAGCCACTGCCATCTGCTTCTCCATCGTAGGAAAGTTGAGTGCCTTGTTGCAGAGCATTCCGCAAGCGGTATTGGGTGGCATCATGCTCTTGCTCTTCGGTACTATCGCCAGTGTGGGCGTGCAGAACTTGATGCAAAACAAGGTCGATATGAACAATACTCGCAACGTGATCATCATCTCCGTAATGCTCACCATGGGATTGGGCGGTGCCGTGCTCTCTTCAGGCAACTTCGCCATCTCAGGCATCGGTCTCTCTGCCGTCATCGGCGTCATCCTCAACCTCGTCTTACCTAAGAAGTTGGAAGAGGAGAAGACGGAGGAATAAAGAATATCTGTTATGCTCTTGCGTGACAAGAGACAACCTATCAAAAAGCCATTCCTGGCGAGCCTCCTAAGACTCGAAGGAATGGCTTCAAAAAAAACGTCCCGATGTTTTTGGAAAAACCTCGGGACGTTTTTATATTTTCCTCGGGAGGTTTTTCTGAAAGCCTCCCCGAAGGATGAATGATTCTGTGACCTAGTCCATCATCCTTCCTTGATTATCCAGTCGGTGACTGTACGCTGATTGCTATCGAAATTGATGCATGCTAATCTTAACATTTTGATTAGGATAAGCATCGAGAGTCGAGGCAAAGAGAGACTTACCGAATCGTCTTGGACGACTCAGAAAGACATAAGACATTCCTTTTTTCGGAAATCAACGATGTACTTCGTCTTATCTACATGGAGATAATGTCCCTCTCGAATATTATCGAAAGTCAGAATTCCTACCGGATATTTATTTACGATTTCTTCCATATTTTCCTTGCTTTGCATTTTCACGCCGCTAAATTACAAAAAAAAAATGGAATGCCCAAATATTCTAGCCTTATTTTGGAATATCAATCGCTAATAAGCATACATTTACCACCATACAGTTTCACCAAAACTTTGGTAATGTGATTACCACACAACGGTAGCAGCATTACCACACAGCGGTAATAACCTGACCAAAGCGTGGTGAAGACATTACCAAATGATAGTAATCGTCTTACCATTAAAAGTTCATTATTCCTCTGGACAAACAAACTTATCGCCTGACTGCTTAATCAACTCACGAGCATACTTCTCAGGATAGCCCGGACGAACAGGACGAGCACCCAAGCCTTCTGGGGTACGCTCAAACTTGCCATCCTTGGTAGTAGGCTTGATAATCATATCGTTGTACTTCACTACCATGAACTGGAAGAGCTGCTTCCAACGAGCCAACATCTGCTGAGCCTTCTCGATACCATAGTCGTTAAGATATTTCACTGCCTGCTGAGGATTCTGCTTATAAAGTTCCTGAGCCTTTGCCTCCACAGACTTCTGCGCAGCAAAATAGCTATTGTCGAGGCTATCACGCACCTCCTTCAAACTTGGGAACATCAAACTGTAACGAGGATAAACCATATTGCTTGTCATATTGCATACCCAATAAGCATTCTTGTCGCTGAAAGTCACGGCATCGGCACCTGGAGTATTGTAGCACTCAGGTTGAACGGTAGAGCTGCAATAGATTGGAGTGAACGCCACCATGTTGGCATCGTCATTACCAAACCAAAGTACGCCGCCTATCTCTCTTGGCAACCAAGAGCGCATCTGGCTGACATATACGAAACCACTCTGCTGGGTGCTGGTAGGACGCTCATTGAAGCACTGCTTGCCATCCACCTTAAACATCAGTGGAGTTGGGCGATAAGGCATCTGCCAGATACCACCACCGAGGTCATCGCCATCAGCAACAGACAATGGAGTGCCCTCGTAATGGTCTCTCATACAAGCCTCTACATCCTGTACGCTCACCTTCTTGTCTGGCACTACCCAGAGAGGCATATCCTCTGCATTAGGGTCCTTACCCAAAGCCCAAGGCAGATATCGGCTCATGTCCTTGAAATGGTTCAATAACGCCCAAGCACGTGCATCGCAGAAGCGACGACCAGAGAAGTCAGGCTTGGCGTATGCCATCTTCCAAGAGAAGTCGGCATCCTTGCCATTAAACCAACCCTTAAAGCGAGCGAACTTCACGACATCCTTGGCATACATCACGTTCCGCTTGTCCTTCATATTGAACTTGCCGATGCGGCTCTGGTTGGCGTGAGCACAGATAGCATCATCAGGAATGCGCTGAGCTACCCAAACGACACCCTTGCTACCTGGCCCCTTGCCCATCATCTCCATGATCCAAGCCTCGTTAGGGTCGCAGATGGTAAAGGTCTCACCCTCAGAGTTATAACCATAGGTCTCAGCCAAGGTAGTCATCACCTTGATAGCCTCACGAGCGGTCTTGGAACGTTGGAGGGCGATATAGATGAGCGAACCATAGTCGATGATACCGGTGGAATCCACCATCTCCTCACGACCACCATAGGTAGTCTCACCTATCGTCACCTGATACTCATTGATGTTGCCGATGACATTGTATGTCTCAGCAGCCTCAGGTATCTCACCATGATACTTGTTGGTGTCCCAATCGAAAACCTTGCGCATCTCGCCTTTGGCGTGCTTTGCCGCAGGATAATGACAAAGATACTGGAACATGCCATAGTCGTCTGCACTATAGGAGCAGATAACGGAGCCATCAGCAGAAGCTTTCTTACCCACGATGAAATTGGTGCAGGCATCAGCCTCGATGGCACTAAAAGAAGCGGCAGCTATGAAAGCCGCCGCCAATATATTCTTCTTCATTTTATATTATATTTTATTACTCACAAGCCTTGAAACTCATATCCAAACCCTTCACGCTGTGGGTCAAAGCACCTACTGAGATGAAGTCAACACCCTGCTCGGCATAGTCGCGGATGGTGTCGTAGGTGATACCACCAGAAGACTCAGTCTCATACTTGCCAGCGATGATGTCAACAGCCTTCTTGGTGTCAGGCACAGAGAAGTTGTCGAGCATGATACGGTTGACACCGCCGTGCTTCAATACCTGGTCCAACTCATCGAAGCTACGAACCTCAATCTCAATCTTCAAGTCCAAGCCCTTCTCCTTCAAGTAAGCATGGCAACGATCGATAGCGTTGTCGATACCACCAGCGAAGTCGATGTGATTGTCCTTCAAGAGAATCATGTCGAAGAGACCGATGCGATGGTTCATACCGCCACCAATCTTCACTGCCTGTTTCTCCAACATACGGAGACCTGGTGTCGTCTTTCGAGTATCCAAGATATGTGTCTTGGTACCCTCCAAACGCTTCACATACTTAGCTGTCATGGTAGCGATACCACTCATACGCTGCATGATGTTGAGCATCAAGCGCTCTGTCTGAAGCAAAGAGCGAGTCTTGCCCTCCACGATCATGGCGATGTCACCCTTCTTCACAGGAGTACCATCCTGAATAAGTACCTCTACCTTCATCGTAGGGTCGAAGCGAGCGAACACCTTCTTTGCCATTTCAACACCAGCCAAAACACCATCTTCCTTGATGAGCAAGTGACTCTTACCCATGGCATCCTCAGGAATACAACACAAGGTTGTATGGTCGCCATCACCGATATCCTCAGCAAAAGCCAAGTCTATCAACTTATCTTCTAATTGATCTACACTTAACATATTATTCTATTTTTAATTGATTGATTACTTTGTTTGTCTTACACTCAGTAGTATATCTTACACGACATCCATTGTGTCACAACTTCTTGCCTTGATGAAAAGCACGAAGGATGCCCTCCTCATCACGCTTCACCTCAATGACACCACCGAGCCATTCCGTCATAGGCAACTCATCCTGAAACTCGAAGTAGTTGACTACTCTTCCATCAGAAATCTCCACCACGGCTTGTGAGAGGACATTGCCATCAGAAAGACGCACCTCATGCGCTCCACATCTTCTTAAATCTTCCATGTCTAGCTCTTCATTGAGAGATTCCCTTAATTCCTAGGTCTGTTTCCATCAGTTTCGACCTGAATCTTCTCCAATCGATTAGGAGGAAGAGGACGACCCGTAGGAGAAGACAAGACAGGACGAGGACCACCTGGAGGTGTAGGTGCCATCGAGGCATCTGGATTGACTCCTGCATTATTTGGACTATGAGTAGATGCTGAATCTCCCGAAGCAGAAGGATTCTCAGGTGTTACCGGTTTGCGCGCATGCATTCTCACCAACTTGATATTCTCGATAAACATCAGCTTCAAGGTGGTAGATGACGAACTGCCCGATACGAAATCACCGCGATTCAAGAGGAAATAGCCTTTCACACTCTTGATACCGATGCTATCACGATCTTCCAACTCCGTCATGTAATGTTGGGAACTAGTGATACGGATGGTATTGGATATGACACTGTCATTCTTGAGGGTGATAGCCAACATTGCGATGCCATCACGCATACCATCTTGATAGAGGAATTGGCTCTCGAAGTCGAGAATCAACTTATCACCCTTATGGAATGCCGTATCGACTGGTATCTCAAAGCTATGATAATTGTATGGCTGATAGGTGGAAAGCACCAAGGCGCTTGCATCCTTCCATACATTGGTGGTATCGCCCGAAGCCACGTCACCATACTGATTCATATTGTTGACATCCACACCCAAGGATTTCGCCTCAGCCGTCAGTCGGTCGCCCAACTTCACATAGATGTCGTGCATCAGCTTGGTATGGCGCATGTAATACACCATAGAAGAATCGAAGTCGGCTTGGGTGATGTCATGCTTTTTGAAGATAGCCTCACGATAAGCTATCATATCCCCCTTCTGTTGAGCATCATAGTTCTCGTGAGCCATTGCCTCGGCGATATGAAACTCATAGAGAATATCCTCCATCTCATCCTTAGACAGATATTGGCTAGGGATGGAAGGCTTGCACGCTTGCAAGAAGACAAGCGCAATCGCCAAGAAAGACATACTCAAGAATACCTTATGTAATGATTTCATATCCAAATGTTTAGTCATTTTTCTTACTTCCTCCCAACTTCTCCAGTTCTGGTCGGCAGAAGAGGAGCAACGAAATCACGCCTACAGAGACGCACGAGTCGGCGAAATTGAATACTGGGTCGAAAAACGTCCCCTGACTTCCCCCAAAGAATGGCACCCAATCAGGCCAAGTGTAGGTAAAGAATGGGAAACGGAACATATCCACCACCTTGCCCATGAAGAACTCGGAATAACCAGAGCCAAATGGCACTTGATATGCCACATAGTATGGTGAGGAGGCAGAGAACATCAACCCATAGAACATTGAGTCGATCATATTGCCTATCGCACCCGTCAGCACCAACGCCACCAAGAAGATGTATATCTTGCGATGGGTGCCAGCCTTGATGATACGATGCAAGTACCAAACGAGGACAACGATGGCTATCGTACGCAACAAACTGAGCCAGAACTTGCCAATAAACGACATTCCCCAAGCCATACCGTTGTTCTCTACAAAGTCGATAAAGAACCAGTCGGTGACACGGACTGACTCGCCAAGGCAGAAATGGGTTTTAACGTAAACTTTGATAATCTGGTCTATCACCAAGAGAATCAACACCATAGCCGTGACGAGCCATCCTATTTTGTTTTTATTTTCTTTCATCTATTTATGTTTTCTTGCTTCCTTGGAAGCGACACTCAATGTAGCATGAGGTACAGCACGCAGACGCTCCTTTGGAATCAACTCACCCGTCTCACGGTCGATGCCGTAGGTCTTGTTCTGAATACGAACGAGCGCAGCCTCCAAGCCCACGATGAACTTTTGCTGGCGCTGTGCCATCTGGATGATTTCTTCCTTACTCTGTGCTTCACTACCCTCTTCCAAAGCCTTGTAGGTAGGTGATGTATCCACCACATCATTACTATCAGAATGATTCAACTGGGCCATCATCTCCTTATAGTTTTGGCGAGCCACTTTCAATTTCTCATCAATAATAGCGCGGAACTCTTCCAGTTCCTCATCGCTATAACGTAGTTTTTCGTTAGCCATAGACGTTAATTGTTATAAAGTTATTATTAGGAAAAAAACAGGTCATCGCCATGCGACGTGTCATCGCTAGGCGGTGACCTATTATGATTGTTTATCTAGACACTCCCGAGATACTTAGTTCTTCTCTACGAGAATGTTCAACTTGAAGTCATCAAACTCGGTCTCTGCACCATTGTTGTCTGCCTCTGTGATGGCATCAGCCAACACCTGTCCCTTGATGTAGTCGCCAAATGCCTCGATTGCGGCATGGGTCTCATCATGAGGAGCCACGGTCACCTTGATGCGGTCGGTAATCTCCAAACCAGTTTCCTTGCGAAGGTTCTGGATACGGTTGATCAACTCACGAGCCATACCCTCCTTCTTCAACTCAGGAGTCAACTCTACTTCAAGGGCTACGGTCAAGTTACCATCATTAGAAACGAGCCATCCTGGAATATCCTCAGAGATAATCTCCACGTCTGCAACCTCTACGACTGCTTCCTGACCAT
>FR893258.1 GCA_000436035.1 Prevotella sp. CAG:732
GTTTAATTTACAATAGTGTTGCGGAATTAAGGTTATCATAAAAAAGGTTTTAAGACTGCTACAGAACGTCGAGTAGCTTGGTATAAAAAAAGATGAAAGAGTCTTGGTATGATAGACACATATCATCAACTTTACATCCAATAGAAAAAGTGTCAAAACAATGAAAGTAATCAAATTTCTATTAGTTTTTGTATTAATCATGACCTCTTTCCTATCAGGGTATATGATTCATAAATCTTAGGACGGTTATAATATTGATGATTTTAAGAAAATACAGAATGAAGTTAAAACCATACAAGAAGATACTGTGTTGTCTTATATAAAAATTACAGACGATCGGATTCCTCATAATGCTGTTTTCTTACCTAAAGGAAATATTATCTCAACAGAAGAGACTGCTGCACAGTTCGGTTATTTAATTGCAAAGGCATTATATGGGAAAGAAATATATAGGCAAATGCCTTTAAATATATATGAGAAGAAAGATGTATGGGATATTACTGGCTCTGTGAATTCTTTGCAAGGTGGAGGATTTTATATGGAAGTAAGTAAGGTCAATGGAGCAATACTTAAGTTAGGACATTATAAATAGAATAGCCTATACCTACGATAGGCCCGTGTGATCTTCTGCAAGGGTGAGCCTTACGGCAGCAGGTACGGTCATCATAACCAACAAATATCAGTATGATGCGGTGGATAATATCTTAGGAATCACCAATGCCGTAGACTAGACACGGGACAATACTAATGGCGATAAAAAGCTTGGTGGCGCATTCAAGCACAGCTATGCTTACGACGATTTAAACCGTTTGGTATATGCCGGTGGTAAGGCCAAGCAGGCAAGTTACAGCATGCAGATGACTTTTGGACGCATGAGCGAACCGCTTACCAAGGTGCAAAAGGTGGACTCCACAAAGACAGCACAGTCTTACGACTTCACGTATAAGTACGAGGATAGCAATCATCCCACCGCTCCAACGCAGATTGGTCACGATCATTACACATATGATGCCAACGGTAATCCAACGCTGGTAACAAATGACTCTACGAATACTACTCGTGAGATGTACTGGGACGAGGATAACCGCTTGATGGTACTCTCTGACAACGACTTTTGTAGGAGTGTAGGCGCAAAACAGCAGCTTTTGCCCCCAATCTCTCATTTCTGTAGCATTTTTGTTTTGGAATAATTATAGGTTGCCCCTACTGAAGAAATTGCTAGCCATTGTGAGAAGTATCTCACCATATTGATAGCCCACCAATTGGCTCCTTCTTCCAAGATAATTGTCCACATGTGGCATAATATGATGCATAAATTGGTTCGCAACATAAAAAAGTCCACCAAAAGGCGTGAATTTCTCGGGTTTTATTTGTACCTTTGTCATGTCATTCAAAATTTTATTTGTTTTTATTTTTTGCATCACTAAGATAAGTGAAATTTTTGACATGGTAAAATCCTGAGCAACATTTTGTTGCTCAGGTGCTTATAAAAAATCTTAAATTATATGACTGCGGATTTTAGGTACAAAGAAAACTTTTTAGTAAAAGTAGCTAGAGCCTCAGAAAATCACCTAGATGGATGTGCTTGATTCCATCCACGCTGCTGCCGCTGGTCCATTCGTCTAGGCTTACTACATACTTAGCGTAATTATTGCGAATGGCTTGAAGATTACCAAATTCTCTTTGGCGAGTACTCTCATCTGCCATCATATAGGTAGATTGAATATAGACTACTTCATCTCCTTTCTTCGCAACAAAATCAATTTCGCGACCTCCTGTTTGTTGACCAGTGTATATCTCATATTGCTTGTTGGCAAGGTGCAGATAGATGGCATTCTCCATCAGTTTGTTGATGTCCTTTTGCATATTGAAACCGAAGTGGCAATTTCTGAGTCCCAGATCTTCGAAATAATACTTGTCGCCAATCTCAAATGTCTTAAGTCCATTCACGTCAATGCGGCGCACCTTATTGATAAGGTATGCATTTTGAAGTGCCCTAAGGTAGTTGATTACTTGCAGAGGCGAAATGCTAACGTGCTGCGATTTGAGATAGCGGCTGATGTTGTTGGCAGAAAAGAGATTTCCTACATTGTCAGCAGTGTATAGAGCCAAGGATTCCAAGAAGTCCACATTACGAATGGATTCTCTTTTCACCACGTCCTTAAGCATGATGGTGGAATATACATTGCGGAGATATTCAAAGTCGATGTCTCTGTCCAGGGGTAGGTTGCTCAAATAGGGGAGTCCGCCTATCGTTAAGTATAGGCGCAGACTTTGTGTAGAAGCCGCCAACTTGTGAAACTCCAAAAACTCAAGATAACTCAAGCTGTGGATATGAAATTCCACATATCTTCCTGAGAGGTATGTGGATAACTCACTGGATAGCATCGTGGCATTGCTACCTGTGATATAGATGTCGCAGGCATCTTGTGCTTGTAGGCTTCTGAGGGTATGCTCAAATCCCTGTATGTCTTGCACTTCATCTATGAACAGATAGTTGTTCTTGTCTGTTTTCAAATGTTCGCTAACATAGGCAGACAGCTCTTCATGGGAACGCATAAAGGCAAACTCCTCCAACTCCTTGTTGATGCAGATGATGTTGCTGTCTGGTTGTGTTTGTTCTATATGGTTCTGTATTTGTCTCAAGATGCAACTTTTTCCCACACGGCGTTGCCCTGTGAGCACTTTGATGATGTTCTTATTGATAAATGGAGCTATTCGCTCTGTGTATATCCGACGATTGATGAGCTGTATCATACTTATTTTTATTAGTTATACTTAAAACTTTTGGCAAAAATACCATTTTTGTTTGGCATACTTAATAAAACTAATGAAAATTGCGCTTTTGTTAGTTATAATTAACAAAATGGGAAAAGAGCAGGTGAAAAAACGCTAAATATTACCCTAGGGTAACTTACCTTTGGTTAATATTTTGTATTTTTGCATTTCTAACATAGAAAAAGAAAGATAACAATGGCAAACGATAATAAAGGTCTTACACCGATGATGCGACAATTCTTCGAGATGAAATCCAAGCACCCCGAAGCATTGTTGCTTTTCCGTTGTGGTGACTTCTACGAAACTTATTGCGAAGATGCGATAGAGGCTTCCAAAGTGCTCGGCATCACGCTGACTCGCCGTAACAATGGCGGTTCGGCTGGTGGGGCAGAGATGGCTGGATTCCCTCATCATGCTCTCGACACCTACTTGCCGAAACTCATCAGGGCAGGCAAACGTGTGGCTGTATGCGACCAACTGGAGGACCCAAAGAAGAAGCGTCAGGAAATCAAGGGCAAGAAAGGTTTGAGCCAAATGGACAAGATGGTGAAGCGTGGCATCACCGAACTGGTGACTCCGGGTGTGGCGATGGGCGACAACGTCTTGAACTATAAGGAGAACAACTTCCTCGCTGCTGTCCACTTCGGTAAGGCTGCTTGTGGCGTGAGCTTCCTCGACATCTCTACGGGAGAATTCCTCACCGGTGAGGGTACGCCCGACTATGTGGAGAAGTTGATGGGCAACTTCCAGCCGAAAGAGGTGCTTTATGATCGTGCCATGAAGTCGAAGTTTGAGCAAAACTTTGGTACCAAGTATTGTACCTTTGAGTTGGATGACTGGGTCTTCACCGAGCAAACCGCCCGACAGAAACTCTTGTCTCATTTCAAGACGAAGTCACTGAAAGGTTTCGGTGTGGAGCACCTGAAGAATGGTATCATCGCTAGCGGTGCCATCATGCAATACTTGGAGATTACTCAGCATACCCAAATCAAGCATATCACGGCTCTCTCTCGCATCGAGGAGGATAAATTTGTGCGCATGGACCGATTTACCATCCGCAGCTTGGAGTTGGTGGCTCCGATGCAGGAGGATGGTTCGTCGCTTCTCAATGTCATCGACCGAACGGTGACGGCAATGGGTGGTCGTATGCTCCGTCGATGGCTTGTTTTCCCTCTGAAGGATGTTAAACCCATCAATGAGCGACTCGACATCGTGGAGTATTTCTTCAAGGAGCCTGAGTTCCGTCAGCTCCTCGATGACCAGTTCCATCGCATCGGCGACTTGGAGCGTATCATCTCCAAGGTGGCAGTGGGCAGAGTATCGCCTCGTGAGGTAGTGCAGTTGAAGAATGCTCTGGAGGCTATCCAACCTATCAAGATTGCCTGCGAACATGCCAAGAACGAAGCCCTCCAGAGAGTGGGCGACCAACTCAATCTCTGTGAGACGCTGCGAGACCGTATCGCCAAGGAGATTCAGCCCGACCCACCGCAGTTGGTCAACAAGGGCGATGTCATCGCCGATGGCTATAATGCTGAGTTGGATGACCTTCGTTCCATCAGTCGCCACGGCAAGGATTATCTGCTCAAGATACAGGAGCGAGAGATCGAGAAGACGGGTATCTCCAGTTTGAAAGTGGGATATAACAATGTCTTCGGATATTACCTCGAAGTGCGCAATACCTTCAAGGACAAGGTGCCTGCCGACTGGATTCGCAAGCAGACCTTGGCGCAAGCCGAGCGATATATCACCCAAGAATTGAAGGAATATGAGGAAAAGATATTGGGAGCTGATGAGAAGATTTTGATATTGGAAGCACAGCTTTTCAATGAGTTGATAGCTGCCATGCAGGAGTATATCCCTCAGATTCAGATCAATGCCAATCTCATCGCTCGTATGGATTGCCTTCTCTCTTTTGCCAAGGCATCGGATGAGAATCGCTATGTGCGTCCTGTTATTGACGATTCCCAGGTGCTCGACATCAAGCAAGGTCGTCACCCTGTGATAGAAACTCAGTTGCCATTGGGCGAGCGATATGTGCCAAACGATGTGCTGCTTGATACCGAGAAACAGCAGATTATGATGATTACGGGTCCTAACATGGCTGGTAAATCGGCTCTCTTGCGTCAAACGGCACTGATTGTACTGTTAGCCCAAGTGGGATGTTTCGTGCCGGCAGAGAGCGCAAGAGTGGGCTTGGTCGATAAGATTTTCACTCGTGTGGGAGCGAGCGACAATATTTCCTTGGGCGAATCAACCTTTATGGTGGAGATGACTGAGGCGGCGAATATCTTGAACAATGTATCGCCACGCTCGTTGGTGCTCTTTGATGAGTTGGGTCGTGGTACTTCCACCTACGATGGCATTTCCATCGCTTGGGCTATCGTGGAGTATCTGCATGAGCATAAGAAGGCGCAAGCTCGTACGCTCTTCGCCACTCACTATCATGAGTTGAACGAGATGGAGAAGAACTTCCCTCGCATCAAGAACTTCAATGTGAGTGTGAAGGAGGTAGATGGCAAGGTTATCTTCCTACGTAAGTTGGAACCGGGCGGCAGTGAGCACTCCTTCGGTATTCATGTGGCGGAGATAGCTGGTATGCCTCGCAGCATCGTGAATCGTGCCAATGTCATCTTGAAGCAGTTGGAGGATGACAATGAGGGAGTAGGAGGTGCTGGCAAGCCGAATGTGCAGCATCTCGACGAACCGAAGGATGGCGTACAGCTCAGTTTCTTCCAGCTCGATGATCCTGTGCTCTGTCAGATACGTGATGAGATACTCGGCTTGGATGTCAACAATCTCACACCTGTTGAGGCTTTGAACAAGCTCAACGACATCAAGAAGATATTATTGGGGAGATAATTTCTCATTCTTGTAGTAGTGGGCGAAGTTGGCAAAAGGAGCGGTGATGACCTCGGAGCTGCTACCCGTGTAGATATGACCGTATGGGTCGATAGCCTTGATGGTGATGTGGGCATCTGGCGAGGTAGGCTCATAATAGAAGAGGTGATTCATCAAGAGATAACCATTCTGCTTGCTGATGAAGCGATAAGGAGCGCACTGGATGTACTTGTGGTGATAACCCGTGGCAAAGGCATCCTGATTCTTGCTGCTCAGACGCTTCATCGGGTACTCCTTGCCATTTTCCAAGGCATATATCTTCCAACGGGAGTCGGCGTTGAAGACATTGGCTATCAAGATATGCTTGCCCTTCTCCAACTTCCAATCCTCCGCATAACTCTCACCATTGTAGTCGGTGTCGGCACGGAAGAGGGTCATCTGTTTGGTCTTGTCCCAGAAAGTGCCCTTGTAATAGCAATCAGACAGTTGGGTGCCCTTGAAGGTATAGACGTAGTAGCCATTTGGCGTACCACAGATATTGATGTTGGATTGCCAAATATTGCCACAAGCTGCGGCATGGCAATGCTCCATCACGTGTTTGCCTTCATATTCTATCTCGTGGTTGAGGGCGAAGTGGGTGTGGCCGCAGAAGAGTTCATACCCACCCTTGAACTCCTTCAGGAGAGCCAGGAGCGAGGAGAGGCGAGAAGAGGTAAAGTGACCTTCTTCTGTCTCTATGCCCACTGGTTTGGCATTCTTGAAAGGTGTGTTGCCAAAGGTGAATGGGATGTGATAACAGAGGATGACCTTCTTGTCCTTTGGAGTGAGGGCGAGGTCTTCCTTGAGCCATTTCACTTGCGTGGCGTGAAGTTCGCCAGGTGAATAATATCCTTTTCGGGTGAAGAAACAGTTGTTGATACAGACATAGTGCTCGTCGCCACGGTCGAAGGAGAAGTCGGTAGGACCGAAACTGTCCTCCCACTTGCGTTTGTAGAGAGTCTTGCCGTCTTGGTCGTGGTTGCCGATGACAGAGAATAGACGCATCTCCGATGAACCCAAAGCCTCTCTTATCTGGCGCTCCAACTGGGCGTTGTAACCACCATAATATTGTACGTCATCGCCCATGCTGAGACCATATACCGGCGTGCCGTTGGGCAGATTGCGGATGGTGGTCTTGATGTCCTTCATCGTCTGCGTGGTGAATCGCTCCAAGTCGCTTTTCTTCACGGGATTGTCATCGGGAGAAGTGTAATAAGGATTGAAGGCATTGGTTACCTGTGGGTCACCGATGACGATCATCTTATAGTGATTTTCCTTGCCACCGGGAAGTCGGGTCAAGGTGAAGTCATACACTTTCTTGTCGTTGCTTACAGTTTGGTAGAAGCAAGCCGTGCGGTCGGTTTCCGAATGAGTGGGAACCTCGCAGTCGGCAGGTACGGAATAATAGATGAAGCGAGCCAAACTATCTCGCTTCATCTGATAATGTCCTAAGGAATCGGTCTTTACACAGGTATATCCATCACTCACGATGACATCAGCCACTCCGTTGCCATCTGTGTCGGTGAGTGTGCCAGAGATGTTGAAGTCCATCTTCTTGACGGTAGGTTTTACCTTCTTGACGGTATCTACGGCTTGTGGTTTCGGTTTTTGCGTTATCGTCTTTTTGGCAGTGATGGGTCTCTGTGGGCTGGTCTTGCGTAGGCGCAAGGTTACCCCGATTGCCACGAGAGCGCAGCAAACCAATGAGATGATGCCTATGTACATTTGTCGCCTATTCATGCTGTGATTGATGTCATGCCTTGGCTTTTCGCCGATAGTCCTTTTTTATTTTTCTAGGAGCTGACTTCTCTTGAAGCTGGAGGCGATGCTCCAAACGCCCAGGAGGATGAGAGGGATGCTGAGTATCTGTCCCATATCCATAGGCAAACCTGCCTCGAATGCCACCTGAATCTCCTTCGTATATTCGATGAAGAAACGGAAGGTGAATATCAAGGTGAGGCATAGTCCGAAGTAGAGACCCGTGCCCACGCTCTTCGGTCCTTTCTTCTTGTAGATGAAGATGATGAGGAGGAAGATGATGAGATAGGCGATAGCCTCATAGAGTTGCCCTGGATGGCGTGGGTATTGGTCTTCCTTGACGAAGATGAATGCCCATGGCACATCGGTCACCTTGCCGATGATCTCGGAGTTCATCAAGTTGCCGAGACGGATGAACATGGCGGCGATGCCAGAGCAGATGCCCATGTTGTCGAGCACCACCCAGCCCTTTACCTTCACGTTGTGGCAGTAGAGCCATATCGCCACAAACATGCCGAATACGCCTCCGTGACTTGCCAATCCCTCATAGCCCGTGAGTTTCCAACTGCCATCGGGCATGTGATGGAATGGTATCAGCATTTCGATGACGTGATCCCACTGTGAGAGGAAATACTCCGGCTGATAGAAGAGACAATGCCCCAAGCGTGCTCCCACCAAGATGCCGATGAAGATGTAGAGGAAAAGTGGTTCAAACTTCTCTGCCTCTATCTTCTGCTCCTTGTAGAGACGCTGCATCAACAGGTAGCCGAGCAGCAATCCCACGAGCCAGCAAGTGGAGTAGTAGCGAATGGTCAAGGGACCCAGATGCGCCAAGATGGGGTCTGGGTCCCATACGATATAGTTGAGTAAATTTGCCATTATACATTAAATCTGAAGTGCATGATGTCGCCATCCTGTACTACATACTCCTTGCCCTCGATGCCAAGCTTTCCAGCCTCGCGAACGGCAGCCTCGGAACCATACTTGATGTAGTCGTCGTACTTGATGACCTCGGCACGGATGAATCCCTTCTCGAAGTCGGTGTGGATGACACCAGCACACTGTGGAGCCTTCCAGCCCTTGTGATAGGTCCATGCCTTCACCTCCATCTCACCAGCGGTGATGAAGGTCTCCAGGTTCAAGAGAGCGTATGCTTTCTTGATGAGTCGGTTGACACCACTCTCCTCCAAGCCGAGTTCCTCCAAGAACATCTGCTTGTCCTCGTAGGTTTCGAGCGATGCGATGTCTTCCTCAGTCTTGGCAGCGATGACCATGCACTCTGCACCTTCCTCGGCAGCGATAGCCTCTACCTTCTTGCTATACTCATTGCCAGTCTTGGCAGATGCCTCATCGACATTGGCCACGTAGAGCACAGGTTTGGTAGTGAGAAGGAACAAGTCGTGAGCGGCTTTCTCCTCTTCCTTGGTATCAAATTCGCCTACGGAACGAGCGTTCTTGCCTTGCTCCAATACAGCCTTGTAAGCCTCCAAGACCTTTACCATGGTCTTGGCGTCCTTATTGCCTGCAGCGGCAGTCTTCTGCTGCTTGGCAAGTTGTGACTCGATGGTCTCCAAGTCCTTGAGCTGCAACTCGGTGTCGATGATGCTCTTGTCCTCCAATGGGTCAACGGCAGCACCGCCCTCACGTACGATGTTATCATCATCGAAGCAACGGATGACGTGGATGATAGCATCACACTCACGAATATTTCCCAAGAACTTATTACCAAGCCCCTCGCCCTTGCTGGCACCCTTGACAAGACCTGCGATGTCAACAATCTCGCAAGTAGCTGGTACGATACGACCTGGGTGAACGATTTCTGCCAACTTGTTGAGTCGCTCATCTGGTACGGTGATGACACCCAAGTTTGGTTCGATAGTACAGAAAGGGAAGTTAGCTGCCTGTGCCTTTGCACTAGACAGACAGTTGAACAATGTGGATTTTCCTACGTTAGGAAGACCCACAATACCACATTTTAATGCCATTTTATCTTTAAACGTTTAAATTTCTGCGTGCAAAGTTACTGCAAATTGGAGACAATACAAAATAAATCGTGGTAAATTAACTAAAAAGTGCTACTTTCTCACGATATACCCCTTGTTAGCCAAGTTTCTCCTTGATGATGCTCTCATTGGCACGAGACACCGGTATCTGTTTTTCCAAGCCAAAGAGTTGGAGCTGATAGCCAGAGTTGCGGTCGGTGATTTTCTGGATGAAATTGATGTTGACTAGGAAAGCACGATGGCACTGCACGATGCAGTCGATATGGGCGAGTGCCTCCCTCACCTGTTTGAGGGTGATACGGAGCGTGGAATGATGAATCTCGTTGTCAGAGATATAGCAGATGTCGGCGTAGTTGGCCATCGACTCCACATAGATGATGCTCTGTGCAGAAACTTCCAAATGTGATTTCTGCCCCTGTCCTATGAACTCTATCATCTCTTCCTCTTCCATTTCTTCCTGGCGTGCTTCCAGGCGTTGGTTCATTTGCTCCACTTCCTTCAACCTTTGCAGGAGCTTGTCATTTCTCACTTGGTAGATGACGATGAAAGCTACGATGACGGAAACCGAAGAGACGTTGAGGCTCATGGTGCCCCATGCCCAGATGTTAAACCTACCGTCTTCGAGTAACCAGTAGAGCAGGGGATTGCCGGCATTGAACCAACTCACGAATGTGAGCAGCATGGCACCGAGGATAGGGGTATTGATGAGGAAGAAAACCAGGATGTGTACCATCGCCTTCCCCAAACTCTCCTCTTTGATCGTGCTACGCATGACCACGTTGGATAGAAGCAAGGCGACGATGACGCTCACGAAGGCGCAAGCGGTTTCGGCAAGGATGAAAGGGATGCGCCCTTTCTCGATGGTGTCGATGCCGAAGGGTTGGATGAGGGCGAGGAAGAGCATGACAAAGAGACAATTCTTGATGGCTCCCTTGGTGATGATGGTGAGTTCTTTCATATTCTTTCTTTTGCGATTTGTCGCTGCAAAGGTAAGCAAAATCGTTGAAAAACAGCGTGAATCGCTCAACCATTTATCCCAAAACGCTACCAATTGTCCCTATTGATAGATGAATGTCCCAAAATCGCCTCCCTTCTGTCCCTCCTCTTGCAAGGAAATGGAATTCCCCTTAACTTTGCAAGCGTCAAATGATTCATGGCTCAATGAAAAAGAGCCTGATATTCGAGGAGAATAACTTTAAAAATATAAAGATATGATACAATTAGCTTTATCAATGCTTGCCGCTACATCTTCTATCGTATGTCAAGCCGAAAAGATGGAGGCTCCTTCCGATTCCTTGTCGGCAGCACAGGATTCCATCTACAAGTCACTCACGCTGCAAGAAGTGAAGGTGACAGTGCCTTCCAAAACTCGTATGAATGGCGATGCGATGCTTACCCGAATCGTGGGTACGGCGGTGGCGAATGCGGGTACGGCGGTTGATGCCCTGGCTAAGGTGCCAGGCATGATGACCCGAAATGGAGAATTGCAGGTGATAGGCAAGGGTACGCCCATCTATTATGTCAATGGCAGAAAGGTGACCGACCTGACGGAACTTCAGCGTATCTCCAGTCATGAGATTAAAGATGTGGAGGTGATTTCTACGCCTGGGGCGAGATATGATGCGCAGACATCAGCCGTGGTTCGCATTCGTACCCTTCGCAAACAAGGAGATGGCTTCGGCATCACCCTTGATACTCGTGACGCAAAGGCACTTTCCTGTACCAACAACCAATGGAACTCCAACCTGCGTGTCAACTATCATCATCGTTCGCTCGATGTCTTTGGTGGGTTTACATACGACCAAAACTATCTAGGGCGTTATGCCACTCGTGTGACGCAGAATACCTTCTACAAGCAGCGTTCCGATGAGGCCGGCAATGCGGTGGAAAATTATTTGCCGTTTGCCTATCGTCAGGATGGCACTACCGACTTGAGTCAAAGATACAACAGTGTGAATCTGCAAGTGGGAGCTGATTGGCAGATAGACGAAAAACATAGCGTGGGCATGAAGGTGGAGCACTATGAGAACTTGAAGGGAGTGGGCGACTTCTTGATGACCAATAACATCTCCAAGTGCGATGCCTTGGGCAATATGGCAAAGAATGACTATCGCCTGATAGATCGACTGCTCTCTAATACCCATACCGATACCGATCATTCTCGCTCATGGCTTGCCAATGCCTATTATCTAGGTAAGTGGGGCAAGTGGGAGATAGACTGGAATGTGGATTATTATCAGACGAACGAGAGCGTGGATACCTATACCTCAGAAGTCTCAGAGATAGAAAATCGGGAAGTCAACTCGCTGACATCTACCGAAAACCGACTCATTGCCACCAAACTCGTCCTCTCCCGTCCTCTTGGGAGAGGCAAGTTGAACTTCGGTACAGAACTCGCCTTTGTCAACCGAAAGAGCGACTATAGCATCAATGCCACCAGCATCAGCGACTCACGGAATGAGGTGGAGGAGAATACTTATGCTGCCTTTGTGGAGTATGGCAAGATGATACCACGATGGGGTATGTGGAGTTTGGGCGTGAGATATGAGCATGTCGATTTCAGTTATGAGGATGCCCTGGCTTCTTCTGCCAACTTGAGTCGCCGTCACGACCATCTCTATCCTTATCTCAGTTGGGCAACTCGTATAGGCGAGGTGCAAGGTTCGGTTTCATATGCCGTGAAGACTCGCCGTCCAAACTATCGCAACTTGCGCAGCAATATCGAATACAACAATCGCTTCACCCTCTCCACTGGCAATCCTACGCTTGCCAATGAGACCAGGCATGAGGTGGGTGTCAATGCCAGATGGCGTTTCATGGCACTCTCGCTTGGCTATCTCTATACGAAAGATGGCATCTACGACTGGATGTATCCATACGATGAAGAAGGGACGGTGCTCGTCAGTTGGGTGAACTTCGACAAACCTATCCATCAGTTGAGTGCCTTTGTCAACTTATCGCCTGTGGTGGGCATTTGGCAACCCAACTATACCCTTGGCGTACAGAAGCAATGGTTGTCGTTCTCGCTCGACGACCCTCGTTCTGCCACGGGCAAGCGAGAGGTGAGTTATGGCAAGCCGATGATGATTTGCAACCTCAACAACGCCTTCCGTCTGCCTACCAAGAATGAGGATGGCAAGGGGGCTTGGCAGTTGGAGTTGAACTCAGAGTTGATGAGTGCTTGCCACTTTGGCAATGCCGAGATCAAGAATTGGAGTTGGAATCTCTCTTGTGCTATCCAGAAATCCTTCTTGAGCCATGATGCCTTGACGCTTCGACTCGTGGTGAGCGACATCTTCCACAAGACTTACAACAATGTGGCGATAGACTTGGGAAATCATATCCTCACGCAGACGCATATCTTGGGTCAGGAGCGAAATTGCTATGATTTCCAACGCCTCACATTGACGGCACGTTATAGTTTCAATGCGATGGGCAAGACTCGGTATAAGGGCAAGGGAGCCGGCAAGAGCTTCATCGAGAGAATGTAAATGAAGACAGGCTATCATCGAAATACTCAGCGCAACTAGTCACCATATCCTTCAAGTTTGCCTTGGCGATGCCTTCAAATGTAGGCTTGCCATTGACGATTCGAAATTGCGCCATTGGCTATATCCAAGTACTTTTAGAGTTGTGATAATTCTCGCAAAGTTACGCTTTTTATTTGATTACGACAACTTTCTAACGAGAAAAGTGTCGTAATCTCATAAAAAATCAGAGATTACGACACTTTGATGATATTTGTGGTCTTATCTAAGCCATTACAACCTTATTCCAATCTTGGGTTGTCTTATCCCTTCCACAACCCATGCAGGTTGCAATATTCGCGAGCCGTTACCTCCTTGGCATCCGTCAGGAAGATGGCCTCTGGCTTCTCGCCAGGCTTCAGCTCATGGCGAAGCACATCGGTAGGGGTGAGCAACTCTATCCACTGGATGTAATGCTCTGGTAGCATCGGATGCTCTGCGCTTCCTACCTTTACACGATAGCCGCCCTCGATGGCTTCTATCACGGGCACATGCTTCTCCTTGGCACCATCCGTGGTGTTCTCTTTCATCTGCTTCATCGGCTGACCGCAACAACTCAGCACGGCACCAGGATTTACTACTTCCACTACGTTGCCACATACCGTGCAACGATAGATTTCTCTTGTCTTTGTCATAATCGTTCCTCCTCTAGAAATGTTAAAATGATGATAGCATAAAGCCCGATGAGGCTCTATGGGAATGATGGCGGAGAGATTACTCCTCTACAGGGGAGAACTCGTCCTTGCCAACTCCGCAAAGTGGGCATACCCAATCGTCTGGGATGTCCTCGAAGGCTGTTCCTGGGGCAATGCCGCCATCAGGGTCGCCTACTGCTGGGTCATATACCCAACCACATACGTCACATACATACTTCTTCATAATGTTTCTGTTTTTGAGGTTAATACTGCGTTGATTTCACTTTTATCCATCAAGTCTGACGGATATGTGTCAGAAGAGCGCGTCATGCTTGATAGATGTTGCAAATTTACGATTTTATCCGATAGGTTCAAAGTATTTTTAGGCAAATGATGTTAAAAGGAGCATTTTTCGGGAAAAGCGTGCTTGGAGTATGACGAATATGTTGTATTTTTGCGAGCGATATTCATTTGAAAATGATAAAACTGATGGAAATAAAACTCAAAACTTGCGCCATTGCCCTTGCGATGGCTTGCGCTTGCTCGCCGGCTTGCGCGGAGAATTTTATCGCTGAGACTTCTCTTCGTAATGATCTTTCTTCGGAGAATGATTCCCAGCATTATCAGCCGACCCCTGAGAACCTGGAGTCTCGAAAGGAGTTCCAAGACGATAAGTTTGGTATCTTCTTGCACTGGGGATTGTACAGTATGCTCGCCACGGGCGAATGGACGATGACCAACAAGGACTTGAACTACAAGGAGTACGCCAAGTTGGCGAGTGGCTTCTATCCTTCCCATTTCGATGCGGCGAAGTGGGTGGCAGCCATCAAGGCTTCGGGAGCCAAGTACATCTGCTTCACCACTCGCCATCATGAGGGTTTCTCGATGTTCAAGACGAAGTATTCGGATTACAACATCGTGGATGCCACCCCTTTCCATCGTGACATCCTCAAGGAACTCGCCGATGAATGCCACAAGCAGGGCATCCGACTCCACTTCTACTACTCGCATATCGACTGGTATCGTGAGGATGCCGTGTGGGGTAGAACGGGTCGTGGCACGGGTCGCCCGAACCCTAAGGGCAACTGGAAGAGCTACTATCAATTCATGAACAACCAGCTCACCGAGCTCCTCACCAATTATGGCAAGATAGGGGCGATATGGTTTGACGGTTGGTGGGATCAAGACCAAAATCCTGATTTCGACTGGCAACTGCCGGGGCAATACAGTTTGATTCATCGTCTGCAACCGGCTTGCTTGGTGGGCAACAATCATCACCAGGTGCCTTTCGAGGGCGAGGACATCCAAATCTTCGAGCGTGACCTCCCCGGCGAGAACAAGGCTGGTCTTTCGGGACAAGACATCAGTCCTCTGCCGCTCGAAACCTGCGAGACGATGAACGGCATGTGGGGCTACAAGATAACCGACCAGGATTACAAATCGACCAAGACTTTGATTCACTATCTCGTGAATGCGGCGGGCAAGAATGCCAACTTGCTCATGAACATTGGTCCTCAGCCCGATGGCGAACTCCCTGCCGTGGCTTTGGAGCGACTGACTGAGATGGGCGAGTGGATGAAGACCTATGGCGAGACTATCTATGGCACTCGTGGCGGCATCGTGGCTCCTCACGACTGGGGCGTGACCACCCAGAAAGGCAATCGTCTCTTCGTGCATATCCTCAATCTGAAAGACAAATCGCTCTTCCTTCCTACCGGAAATCGCAAGGTGAAGAAGGCTTTCGACTTCGTAAGCAAGAAGGCGGTGAAGGTAGAGAAGTGTGATGGAGGCGTGGTGATAACGCTCGACAAAGTGCCAACGGATGTGGATAAGGTCGTGGAAATCGGCTTATAATGGCTGAAAAATGTGTCTTTTGGCTGGATTCCCATGCAGATAGCTCCATCCTATGGGAGCGGTATTGAGGATGGGATAGGTCGTCATAGACGACAAAGCTTAGGCGCTATAGGCGACCATGGGTGGTCGCTATAGACGACAGAGTTTCTCGATCGTATTCTTTACTCTTTCGGCAGAGGTGACGAGCGAGTTGGCTTCATCAGCTCCCTTGGCCCCCATATAGACCTCGTGGTTGTAGTGCTTCATGCGGCTAGGCACGTTGACTCTAGCAGAGAAGTGATACTCGTGGATGCCTGTGGCATCGAAAATCTCTCGGATGTTGTCCTCATTCACGCCGCTGCCAGCAAGGAGCTGGATAGCTCTTGTCTTCGGTTTTTTCCTGTCTGTATTGCGGATTTTGTCGTCAAGATCATTCATATTTTTGATTTTCTCTTCGAGTTTGGCGAGCAAGCCGATGCCGTCGATAGCTTTCGGCTGTTGCCCGGAGGTGAGGATTCTATCGCAGCCAAGGGCGATGATGTCGTCTAGGGCCTTTATGGGGTTCGCGGTTCGGTCGAAGGCGCGATGGAAAGTGACGGACATCGGACGAAGTGCTTGAATGTCTTCGTGTGCATGGGCAAGGCTTTCGGTTGCATTGATGCAGCCTTTCGCAGCATTGATGAGTCGGCGATTCGCCTCCATATCGACCTCTCCCTCCTCGGTGAGGCATCCGATGACCACGCCGTCCACTCCCAGTTGTCGGCACATGCGGATGTCTTCCTCCATGCGCTCCAGTTCGAGCGGTGTGTAGAGGAAATCACCGCCACGAGGTCGGATGATGACGTGCAACTTGGTGGTGGTAAGCAACTTGCGAGCCATTTTGATCTCGCCATACGATGGGGTCGTGCCTCCCTCAGGTATTCCTGCGCATAGTTCCACACGGTCGGCACCGCCCTCCTGGGCAGCCAAGCAGCTCTCCACGCTGTTGGCGCATATCTCAAATTTGAAGTCTTTTCTGTTCATAGTTTGATGAATGATGATGTTTTTCAAGAAGGTGATTGAAGTGTAACCTCCTTGGATTGATAAACTGTCGCAAAGTTACAAAAAAAGCAGAGATTGCGACCAGTTTTGGATGAGAAAAGTGTCGCAATCTCTGTTTTTTGATGCGATTGCGACACATTTCCTATGGAATAGTGTTACGATGTTACAGCGAAAAACTCTTGTTATCTTTTGGCATTCTGAATAAGATTTCTTATCTTTGCGAAAAATTTCGTTATGAAAAATTTCGATGATGGAAAATCCCTTTAAATTCGGGTCTTTGGTAGATGTCCCATACTTCACTGATAGGGTGAAGGAACTTGACTATATCGTACAATTCTTGAAGAGTGAGAATCATCTCATTCTCATGATTTGGATTATGAGCGTTTGTGGCTGAATTTCAACAAGACAGACAAGTATGTGATATCATTCGCACCGAGCAATACGAAATCGAAGATCCATTCTTCAAGGAGTGGATATTGAAGAATGTGGTGAGGGGATAGAAAAGACGAGAAACTCATAAATTTGGATAGGAAATAATATGTATCAGAAAAATATGATTCAGAGATTAATGACCTTAGCTCTCTTGCTTTTCGCCTCTTTCCAAGTGGCGATGGCTAGTGAGGCACATTTCATCACGGATGCCAACTATCGCTCGAAGGTAGAGAAAGCCTTCGGAGAGAAGATGGCACTGGTGGGTGAGAAGTTTTTTGACGTGAAAGGCCTTAAGGATGGAAAGGCTAATGGAGACGAGAAGGAGGCGCTGCGCTTCCTCTATGCCTACATGCCAGTGGCTGACGTAACTGACTATCCTACAGCGTTTTTCTTGCAGAATGTACGCACCGCTTTTCAGGCAAGAAAGGAGATGAGTTGGGGCAATGAAGTGCCGGAGTTGCTCTTCCGCCATTTCGTGTTGCCGATACGTGTGAACAATGAGAATCTCGATGACTCCCGACAAGTGTTCTATCGAGAGTTGAAGGAGCGGGTGAAGGGCATGAGCATGAAGGATGCCATCCTGGAGGTGAACCACTGGTGCCATGAGAGAGTGACTTATCAGCCTTCGGATGCCCGCACTTCGGCTCCTCTCGCCACCATTCGCTCGGCTTATGGACGATGTGGCGAGGAGAGTACTTTCACGGTGGCTGCCTTGAGGGCGATAGGCATACCGGCTCGACAGGTTTATACCCCTCGTTGGGCGCATACCGACGACAACCATGCTTGGGTGGAAGCTTGGGCTGATGGCAAATGGTATTTCTTGGGAGCTTGCGAGCCAGAGGCGGTGCTCAATCTTGCTTGGTTTAATGCGCCTGCCTCTCGTGCTATGCTGATGCACACCAAGGCTTTCGGCGATTACAATGGTCCTGAGGAAGTGATGCTCCGTACCTCTAACTATACGGAAATCAACTTGATAGATAACTATGGCTCTTCGGCTCGTATCGACTTCTCGATCGTGGATAAGGCAGGAAAACCTGTAGATGGAGCAAGGGTGGATTTCAAGATATACAACTATGCAGAATATTGCAGTGTCGTGACGAAATATACGGCTTCGGATGGCAAGACTTTCCTTTCGGCTGGTAAAGGCGACATGATGGTTTGGGCATCGAAAGATGGAAAATATGGCTTTGCCAAGGCTTCGTTTGGCAAGGACAAGGCTATCGTAGTGAAGCTGAATCATACTGTTGGCAATATATGCTATCGTGATTCCTTTGACGTCGTTCCTCCTCCAGAGAAAGCCAATGTGCCAGAGGTCTCAGCCGAGATGAGAGCCAAGAATTTGCAGCGATTTGCCTATGAGGATTCCATCCGTCATGCTTATCTTGCTACTTTTTACACCCAAGAGACGGCCCTGAAGGCGTTGGTGGAGAATGGTCTTGTGGAAGAGAAATTCTTGACTAGGAATGGAGTGGGCATTTGGGTTCCTAAGGGAGAAGAACCTACGGTTGCTAATTGGGATTCTTTGATAGGTTCAAGTAAGTTGGTAACGCTTGGTAATTGTGCTAATACGCTTCCTTTGAAAGTAACCCAATCCGTAAGCAATCTAATGAATTTCTTGCAGAAGGCAAGCGGAAACTATGCTGTCATCCTCGATTTCTTAAAGCTACACAAGGAACATTTGGCTCGTGCCATCAAGTTGCTAAGTACATTGAGTGATAAGGATTTGCGAGATATGCAGATGGACATCTTGGAAGATAACTTCAATGCCAAGAGCGACCAATTGTCGCCACGTGTGGAAAATGAGATGATTATCACGCCTTTCAAGCAATTCTTCGAGAAAACTTTCGAGAATGAGAAGTGCTCAAAGGGTGTTTGCAGTCAATTGGGAATGAAATTCGACAAGAAGATGAAGGTGACTTCGATGGCAGATTTGTTCCGTGAGAACCCTCACGCCTTGGTGCTTTGGGTAAAGGAAAACATCCGTTTGAATCCTGACAAGAAGGCCTTGCAAATCGCACAGACGCCTATTGGGGTATGGAATTCTCGCTTGACAGATGAACGCTCGCGCAAGATTTTCTTCGTGGATGTGGCTCGCAGTTTGGGCATAGATGCACGAGTGGATGCCGTGACCAAGAAGACGCAATACAAACAGGGAGGAGGCGAATGGATTGATGTTGATTTCGATTTACAATCCTCTTCGACAGTTTCTCCGAAAGGCTTGCTGAAGCTTGATTATCAGGCAAATAAGGCAGTGGATGATCCGAAGTACTACAGTCATTTCACGCTTACTCGCATCAATCCTGATGGCTCTACCTCGCTCTTGGAATATCCGGAGGAAGGCATCACTTGGAGCAATACTTTCAAGAATGGAGTGGAGCTTGATGAAGGTGACTATGCCTTGGTATCAGGCACTCGCTTAGCGAATGGTGGCGTGTTGTCAGAAATGCAAATGTTTCATGTGAAACATGGCGAAACAACCGAGGTAAACCTACATTTGCGTACTTCTGAGACGGAAGTAACCGTGATCGGCAACTTCGATTCGGAGTCGAAGTTTAATCTCTTGAATGCCAAGAACGTTAGTCTTTTGAGCCAAACGGGACGAGGCTACTTCATCATGGGATTGATAGGAGTGGGACAGGAACCTACCAATCATGCTTTGAAGGACATCGCCAAGGTGGCGAAGGTTTTCGAGGACTGGAATCGACCTATCGTCCTCTTATTTGAGGATGAGGAGTCTGCCCAGAAGTTCAGAATCTCCGAGTTCCCTGGCTTGCCAAACAACATCATCTTTGGTATTGACAAGGATGGCATAATCCGTAAGCAAGTAGTTGATAATATGAAACTTACGAATGCCAATCTCCTCCCGATATTCACCATCTCTGACACCTTCAATCGTGTCGTTTGGATCTCGCAAGGCTATACGATTGGCTTGGGCGAACAATTGGAGGCGGTGATAAAGAAACTGTAGCACCATTCAAGATTCCTTCCATGATGTGTTACCATGTTGCAGTGTTACTGTAAAAAATATGCCTATACTTTTCTTGCAACAGAAAGGTATAGGCATTATTATTATAAATAGTGAGAGAAACCTCTCTTACTTTGGCTTTTAAAATCTAGCTTTAGCTTCTCATTTAATGAGCTTCGAGCCAGTTCTTTCCCCATCCAGCATCTGCCACTAATGGCACACTGAGATGGTAGGCATTCTGCATCTCTTCGACCACGATTTTCTCCACTTTCTCCTTCTCCTCTGGATAAACGGAGAAGTTGAGTTCGTCGTGTACCTGGATAATCATCTTGCTCTTGATGCCCTCCGCCTTGAAACGATTGAAGATGCGCACCATCGCCACCTTGATGATGTCCGCCTCCGAACCTTGGATAGGGGCGTTGATGGCATTGCGCTCGGCAAATCCACGTACAGTTCCGTTTCGACTGCTGATGTCTGGCAGGTAGCGGCGGCGATGGAAGATGGTTTCGGCATACCCCTTCTCACGGGCGATTTCCTTCGACTTCTCCATATAAGCCTTCACGCCAGGGAAGGTGCGGAAGTAATCCTCGATAATCTGCTTCGCCTCCTTGTTCTCGATATTCATGCGCTGGGCTAGACCGAAAGTGGTGATGCCATAGATGATTCCGAAGTTGGCTGTTTTTGCCTTCTTACGCTGAGCATCAGTGACTTGCGATATTTCCTCATGCCATATCTTGGCGGCTGTTGCGGCATGGATGTCGCTGCCCTCACGGAAGGCTTCCACCATGTTCTTGTCCTCGCTCAAGTGTGCCATGATGCGCAACTCTATCTGCGAGTAGTCGGCAGAGAAGAACAAGCAGCCTGGCTCTGGGATGAAACAACGGCGAATCTCCTTGCCATCATCATCCCTTACTGGGATATTCTGCAGGTTAGGGTCGCTGGATGAGAGACGACCAGTGGCGGTGATGGCTTGGTTGAACGAGGCGTGGATATGGCCTGTGCGAGGGTTGATGAGCTTAGGCAGAGCATCCACATAAGTGCTCAATAATTTCTTTAACCCTCTGTAGTTCAGTATCTCATCTATGATCGGACTCTTACTGCGGAGCTGCTGCAACACCTCTTCGCTTGTCACATACTGACCAGTCTTTGTCTTCTTTGGCTTCTCCACAATCTTCATTTTGCCGAATAAGATTTCTCCTACTTGACGAGGGGAGGCGATGTTGAACGACTCACCTGCCAACTCGTAGATGTGATGTTCTATCTCGGCTAACCGATTGCTCAGATTGCTGGATGTTTCCTTGAGTGTATTGGTGTCGATACATACGCCGTTCATCTCCATGCTCGCCAAGACTGGAACAAGCGGCATCTCCACATTCCAGAACAAATCCTCCAGTTCGAGTTCTTTCAATTTAGGTTCGAGAATATTTTTGAGACGCAGTGTGATGTCGGCATCCTCGGCGGCATATTCATACACTTCCGATGGAGCAAGGTCACGCATCGACTTTTGGTTCTTGCCCTTCGGACCTATCAGTTCCTCGATGTGAACAGTTTGGTAGTTGAGATACACCTCTGCCAAATAATCCATGTTGTGATACAACTCTGGTTGGATGAGGTAGTGGGCAATCATCGTGTCGAACATTTTTCCCTTGATTTCCACTCCGTAATTCATCAGTACTTCGTAATCGTACTTGATGTTCTGTCCTACCTTGAGAATTTCTGGGTTCTCATAGAGTGGTTTGAAGATATTCACGAATTTTAAAGCTTCTTCACGATTGGCAGGGATTGCCACGTAGTAAGCCTCTTTCTCTTCGACAGAGAAGCTCAAACCTACCAATTCTGCATTAATAGGGTGGGTGGAAGTGGTCTCTGTGTCTAGGCTGAGAGTTTGCTTTGTCATTAAAAAATCACAAAGTTTCTTGGCATCCACTTCTGTTTCAATGAGTTGGTACTTATGGACTACACTTTTAATGGTCTCAAAACTCGTGTTTTTTTGCTCGTCTTGCCCGTCGCCTTGCTCTGCGCCAAATAAATCGAGCTCTCCTGTAGGTTTTGTTTGAACTTTTTGAGGCTTTTTAAGGATTCGTGTGGCGAATGATTTAAATTCCAATTCGGTGAAGATTTCGTCCAACTTCTCCTTGTCTGGCTCGACTACCTTCAAGTCGTCCAAATTTTGGGTGACAGGTACGTCGGTTCGGATGGTAGCCAGGAACTTTGACATCTTGATGTCTTCAGTAGCAGCTTCCACCTTCTCGCGAAGTTTGCCTTTCACTTTAGCTGAGTTGGCAATCAACTCCTCGACACTTCCGAACTCATTGATTAATTTGACGGCTGTCTTCTCACCGACACCTGGACAACCAGGGAAGTTGTCGGCAGAGTCGCCCATCAATGCCAAGAGGTCGATGACCTGGAGTGGGGAAGAGATGCCATACTTCTGTTCGATTTCCTCGACACCCAGTTTCTCATATCCACCTCCATGTTGAGGTCGGTACATATAGACATTCTCTCTCACGAGTTGACCATAGTCCTTGTCGGGAGTGAGCATATAGGTTGCGATACCTTTTTTGCCAGCTTGAGTGGCAACGGTACCGATGATGTCGTCAGCCTCAAATCCATCCACCTGAAGGATGGGGATATGGTAAGCTTCGAGGATGTTTTTGATGATAGGTACCGAGAGTTTGATGTCTTCCGGTGTCTCTTCACGCTGTGCCTTATAGGCAGGGAAAGCTTCATGACGGAAGGTTTTGCCATGGTCGAAAGCCACTCCGATATGGGTAGGTTTCTCCTTGGTCAAGATCTCGTTGAGGGTATTGCAGAAGCCCATGACACATGATGTATTCAAGCCCTTCGAGTTGATTCGAGGGTTTTTCATAAACGCATAATACGACCTGTAAATGAGTGCGTAAGCGTCGAAAAGGAATAATTTATCCATAATATTCATATTTATGGTGTAAAATTACTAAAAAATTGCCACATTTCAAGAAGAATTGATTAATTTTGTATCAAATTTCAGAAATTAAGTAGTTTAACACTCAAATAATGGATTATTTATCACTTATCAAGCAGCCGATAGAGGCGGAATTGACTGACTTTATAGATTTGTTTAATAAGTCATTGATGCATAGCGATGGACTTCTCTCGCATGCTCTCGACCATATTCGTCAGCGTGCGGGTAAGCGTATGCGCCCAATGCTCATCCTCTTGATGGCTCGCAATTTCGGCAAGGTTACCGACGTTACCCAACACTCCGCTGTAGGTTTGGAGTTACTTCATACTGCATCTCTTGTGCATGATGATGTGGTCGATGAGAGTGGTGAGCGTCGTGGTCAGGCTAGCGTCAATGCGACTTATAATAATAAGGTGGCTGTGCTTGTAGGTGATTATATCCTCTCTACCGCATTGCTTCATGTCTCATATTCTCATTCGGAAGAAATTGTACGTTATCTTGCGGAATTGGGACGTATCTTATCCAATGGCGAAATCCTTCAGTTGAATAGTATCAGTAATGAGGAAATCTCGGAAGATATTTATTATCAAGTGATTAAGCAGAAAACAGCAGCTTTGTTTGAGGCTTGTGCTGGTATCGGAGCTATGTCCGCAAATGCAGCTGCACTAGCTATAGAGGAGGCAAAGAAATTTGGACAGAATCTGGGTATTATCTTCCAGATACGTGATGATATCTTCGACTATTACGACTCTAAGGAGATAGGAAAGCCAACGGGCAATGATATGGCTGAGGGAAAGCTGACTTTGCCTGTCATCTATGCCTTGAAATCCACTGGTGACGAGGAGATGATGAAGTTGGCTCGTAAGGTGAAATCACATGAGGTAAATGCTGATGAGATAGCCCGCCTTGTGGCATTCACAAAGGAGAATGGCGGTATTGAATATGCCGATAAACGTATGTGGGACTTCCATGCTGAGGCGATGAGCTTCTTGGATACATACGTGGAAGATAAGGCTATTTTTAACGCCTTGAAAGCTTATCTCGATTATGTGATCGAGAGAAAAATGTAATTTCGAATGATAAAGGATCAACTTTTTGGAGTTTTCCTTTTGATCAGATTATCTTTTTGAATAAATATTAAACGGCTGATTCTTAAACAATTAGAATCAGCCGTTTAATATTAAAACCTTTCATCGGGTTACCATTTCATTCCTTTTAGAATGAATTAGTTTTCCATGATGAAATACTCTTTCTTTTCTTTAGAAGTACTTGATTTCCTTGCCCAAAATCTCGCTCAATAGGAGGTTGGTCAGGCGTGAAGTACCGAGACGGAACCACTGGTTAGTCAACCATTTCTCACCTAAAACTTCCTTTACGATAGTGTAATAAACCACTGCGTCATGTACGGTGTTGATGCCACCAGCTGGCTTCAAGCCAATCTGAATGCCTGTCTTGTCGTAGTAAGCCTTGATGGCGTTACACATCACGTAAACAGCCTCTGGAGTAGCGGAAATCTTCTCTTTACCTGTGGATGTCTTGATGTAATCTGCGCCGGCATACATAGCTAGGATAGAGGCTTTCATGATGTTGCTGCTGGTCTTCAAGTCGCCTGTTTCTAGGATGCACTTCATCTTGTGCTCTCCACAAGTCTCCTTCAGCTCCTGAATATCATCGCATACACCCTCGTAATCCTCGCTGAAGAACTTACCTACTGGCATCACGATATCGACCTCTGTAGCGCCGTCTTTGATGGCCAATGCAGTCTCGGCTACCTTTACCTCAATAAACGTCTGAGAAGAAGGGAAATTGCCGCTTACGACAGCGATTTCTACGCCATCTACCTCCAAACTCTGGCTGATAAGGCCTGCGAAATTAGGGTAGGTGCATACGGTGGCAACGTGTGGAAGGTCTGGATAATCCTTGGCAAACTGGTTTACTTTCTCGATCATCTTGAGGATGCTTTCTTCTGTATCCTCAGTGTGGAGAGAGGTCAACTCGACGCTTCCGAAGAGGAATTTCTTTACCTCCAAGGTCTCATTTTCAGCCACTTTCTCATCAAGAATCTTCTTGACTTCTGCTGCTACTTCCTCGTCATTGAGGTCTGTCTTATACTGCTTGAGAGCTGCCAAATACTTGTCGTCGCTCTCGTTGTATTGTCCCTGCTGCTGAGCAAGGACTTGTTCCTTAATGCTACTCATAATTACGTATTTTTTGCTATTATTATTGTTGTTTTTAGTCTATTTAATGATGCGCTTTTATGCATGCTAACAATGCGCTTTTATGTTGGTCAATGATGCGCTTTTATACTGATTAACAAAGCGCATCCTTGTCTTCGAAGAAGTGCATCCTTTTATGGTGAAGAAGCGCATATCCCAAAATGCCTTATTTATTGCTAAGCTTGGGGTTGTTTTTATGCCTTTCGGCATCCCGTTTTGTCTTCTTGTCAAAGCTCTTTTGTAGCTCTTCTGTAAGGTCGACGCCAGTTTGGTTTGCCAGACAAATCAAGACCCAAAGGACATCTGCCATCTCCTCTCCAAGATTAGGTTTTTCGCCTTTCTTGAAGCTTTGGTCGCCGTATGTTCGGGCAATGACACGAGCCAATTCACCGACCTCCTCTGTGAGGCAAGCCATATTGGTCAACTCGCTGAAATAGCGAACGCCGTATTCCTTGATCCATTTGTCAACGGCTTCTTGTGCTTCTTTTATTGTCATATTTTATGGTTTTTATTGTCACCAAGCCTAGTTATTTTACTCTTTGTTGTGGGTATCCATCATAATGGTGACAGGACCGTCGTTGAGTAATTCTACCTTCATGTCTGCACCAAATTCCCCCGTTCCTACTGGCTTTCCGAGGGCTTCTGAAAGCTTCTTGCAGAACTCCTCGTAGAGCGGAACTGAGATTTCGTGCCTTGCTGCACGATACCAACTCGGACGGTTGCCCTTCTTGTAGCTGGCGAATAGGGTGAACTGGCTGATGACCAATATCTCGCCATTGATGTCCATGATGGAGCGGTTCATCACCTGGTTCTCATCATCGAAAACACGCNNNCATCACGTGGTTCTCATCATCGAAAACACGCAATCCAATTACTTTCTTGACGAGCCAATCTACGTCCTCAGAAGTGTCGCTTTCCTCCACTCCGAAGAGGATAAGATAACCTTGCTGGATGGCAGATTTTACGTCTCCTTCAATGGTGACGGAGGCATGGCTTACACGTTGTATTACGATTCTCATATTACCTTCTTTTCTTTTTCTTGTTTTGTATGAATGGGAGTCTGCACCTAACGTAATATATAGAGCGCTTTTCCTACTGCAAATATACGCTTTTTATTTGATATTCCCACCTTTTAGGGGTTGTTATTTTCCGTCAGAAGGATTATTTGCCTCTTTTTGCTGAAAATAGGTGCTCAATAGCTCTGCTTTGTGTGGGCCTAATACCTCTGCGAGAGCTTCCAAACTGGTTTCTTTCATCTTCTTAACGCTCTTGAATTTGTTCAGGAGTGCCTCTTTTGCCTTAGGACCGATGCCCTTGATGTCATCCAATTCCGAGTGCAAGGCATGCTTGGAACGCTTATCTCTATGGAAGGTGATGGCGTATCTATGCACCTCGTCTTGTATCTGCGTAAGCACCTTGAAAAGCTCGCTCTCCGGCGGTAAGGCAATGGTTTGCGGAGGGAAACCATATAGAAGCTCGTTGGTGCGGTGTCGGTCGTCTTTGGCAAGACCGGCAATCGGGATGTCAAGGTGCAATTCACCAACAACTACGTCTCTTACCACGTCCATTTGTCCCTTTCCACCATCGGTGATGATGAGGTCGGGAAGTGGCGTTTCTTCCTCTATCATGCGGCTATATCTGCGTCTTACCACCTCTTTCATGGAGGCGTAATCATCAGGACCAACTACCGTCTTGATATTGTATTTGCGATAATCCTTGCGGGATGGTTTCATTCCTTTATATACGATGCAGCCAGCCACGGCGTCAGTTCCCGAAATATTGGAGTTATCAAAGCATTCTATCTGATATGGAAGCTTTGGAAGCTTTAGTTTTGCCTGTAGCTCCTTCATCAAGCGAGTCTGTTTTTGCTCAGGATTGAGCTTTTCGGCTTGTTTGAGGCGGTCGAATTTATACTGCTTGCCGTTCATCTCTGATAGGTCTAGAAGATGCTTCTTGTCGCCTCTTTGCGGCACGAAGAAAGAGGCATCTTTCAACTTCCATTCCATCTCGAAAGGTACGATAATCTCTTTGGCTGTGGAGTGGAAACGCTCCCGAATCTCTGGAATGGCAGTAATCAGCAGTTCCTCGTCGCTCTCTTCCAACTTGCGCTTATATTCGTAGGTGAAGCTTTGGTTGATAGTTCCGTTTTTCACGTGAATATAGTTGATAAAAGCGTTCTTGTTGGCATCATCGTTGACGATGGTAAAGACATCGACGTCTGTAATGGTATGGCTTACCACCTCGCTTTTAGTCTCAAATTCGTCGAGCAACAAGTACTTCCTTTTATATTCCTCAGCTACCTCAAACTTGAGGATTTCGGCGTTTTTCATCATCATATCATAGAGATATTTGCTCACTTCACGTGTGTTTCCCTTCAAAATCTCGCGGGCTTGACGCATGTTTTCTTGGTACTCCTCGTAGCTTTGCTTGTTGATGCAAGGAGCACCGCAATTATGGATATGATAATCTAG
The DNA here is from genome assembly GCA_000436035.1 of Prevotella sp. CAG:732. Lineage (GTDB taxonomy): Bacteria > Bacteroidota > Bacteroidia > Bacteroidales > Bacteroidaceae > Prevotella. The sequence continues at coordinate 27,481 of FR893258.1, forward strand.
ACAAGCCTTGTATTTGCCTTCTGCGATACCTTCTTTTGTGATTGGAAATCGACAAGTACGAGGTTTGTAGAGCTTCTTGATGACCTCCAAAACGGCATACATACTGCCGATGTGAGGGTAAGGGCCAAAGAACGTGCCGAATTTCTTGTTGATGTTTCTGGTCTTGAAAATACGAGGAAAATACTCGTTGGTGACGCAAATGGAAGGGTAAGTTTTGCCGTCTTTCAGCAAAACATTATATCTAGGATTGTACTTCTTGATAAGACTATTTTCCAATAAAAGTGCATCCTCCTCAGTATTTACCACTGTATAGGAGATGTCGTGAATCTTAGATACGAGCACTTTTGTCTTGTATCTATCCACTTCCTTGTGAAAATAAGAAGAAACACGTCTTTTGAGGTTTTTCGCCTTTCCTACATATATAATAGTATGGTTCTCGTCATAGTATTGGTAGCTGCCAGGCTTCTCCGGCATACTCAATACGATGTTCTTTAACTTGGCTATTCTTTCCTCGTTTTCTTTCTTTGTCATACTCGTAACTCCTTTGTTTAAAGGGATTTTATGTTGGCTTGTTTCACGTGAAACTTTGTGCGTGGCAACACCTGGTGTTTCTAAACGAATACTCCTAGGATTGCCAAGGGCGCACCTAGGAGCGTATTTCTGGTTCTTTTTGCCGTTTACAACTGCATCAAGGTAGATACCTCGACATCATCATCAAAGATCTTTCTGCCTTCGAAATTCTCGTTGACAAGTTCAATGATGAAGTTAGCGTAAACCTTCTTTGGATGGAATTTCTTCACCAAATCGCAAGCTGCTTTCATCGTTCCGCCAGTGGCGAGGAGGTCATCGTGAAGTAGTACTACGTCGTTTTCATTGATGGCATCTTCGTGGATTTCGATGGTGTCGATACCATACTCCTTGGCATAACTTTCCTGTACGGTCTTGCATGGAAGTTTGCCTGGCTTTCTGCACAAAACGACTCCTGCGCCGAGGCGAATAGCCAAGGCGGAAGACATGACGAAGCCGCGTGATTCGATGCCTACAATCTTGGTGATTCCTTTGTCTTTGTAAAGTTCATACATCTCGTCGCTGATCTCTTTGAGAGCTGCGGGATTCTTGAATAGGGTGGTGACATCACGGAAGTTGACTCCCTTGATTGGCCAATCTGGTATGCAACGCAGATTGTCTAATAATAGCTGATTGTTCATCTTCTTTTTATGTTATTTATTGTTTGTTTTTTCTTCGTTCTAAACACATTTGTTTCACGATAACTTCAAGTAAAACTTTAACCATAATTTGGTTGATGCAACCTGAGCTAACCGCCTTATAGTCAAAAGTTTTATCATTTGCGTGTTTCACGTGAAACATCGTGCAGCGTTATCTTCCGAGTAGCACGAGCATCACGTTGATGTCGCTAGGCGAAACGCCAGGGATGCGGCTTGCTTGTGCCAAGGTCTCTGGGTCGATTCTTTCGAGCTTTTGGCGACCTTCTGTGGAGATTTCGTGCAGTTCGGAATACTTGAAGCGTCCCTTGATCTTGATATTCTCCAAGCGGTGCATCTTGTCGGCAATCAGTTTCTCTCGCTCGATATATCCCTTGTACTTCATTTTGATTTCCGCTGCTTCTGCGATCTCTTCTTTTCGATTGCTTGGTGCGTCCATCGCAGCTTTTAAGTCGGGGATGATTTCTGAGAGATTCTGTAGGTTCAGATGTGGACGAGCCACAAGGTCGATCAGTTTGCAACCTGCTCGAAGTGGAGTTGTACCGAGTGCCTCAAGTTTTGGATTGATCTCATCTTTCTTGATAGGGTAGTTGGCACAGAAATCGATGATTTTTTCGATACCTTCTTTTTTCTCCATCCACCAATCGTATCGGTCACGTTTGGCAATTCCCAGTTCGTATGCTTTTTCTGTGAGTCGAGCGTCGGCATCGTCTTGACGGAGCAAGATGCGGTATTCGGCTCTGGAAGTGAACATGCGATATGGTTCATCGACTCCCTTAGTGGTGAGGTCATCGATAAGAACGCCAATGTAACTTTCGTCTCTTTGCATCTCAAAGGTCTTGTCGCCTACGCAGTGGAGAGCGGCGTTGATTCCTGCGACGGTGCCTTGGCCGCCTGCTTCCTCGTAACCGGTCGTTCCGTTCACTTGTCCTGCAAAGAACAAACCCTTGATGATTTTCGACTCCAACGAATGTTTGAGTTGGGTAGGGTCGAAGTAATCGTATTCGATAGCATAGCCCGGACGGTATATCTTCGCGTCACTAAGAGCAGGTATCTCATGGAGTGCCTTCAACTGGATGTCCATTGGCATACTAGATGAAAAACCGTTCAGGTACATCTCGTTGGTGTCCTCACCCTCTGGCTCCAAGAAGAGTGGATGCTGATTCTTGTCGGGGAAGGTGACGAGCTTCGTTTCGATACTTGGACAATAGCGAGGGCCTGTGCTTTGAATCTGACCATTATATAAAGGTGAGTCGGCAAGTCCGCTTTTCAAAATCTCGTGTACTTTATTATTAGTATAGCAAGTCCAGCAAGGAAGCTGCTTCAGTACGCGATGCTTGCCCATATAAGAGAACTGGTGGAAGTCGCAGTCTCCAGGTTGCTCCTCCATGTCCTCGAAATGGACGCTGCGTTTGTCGATGCGAACCGGCGTGCCTGTCTTCATTCTGGCAGAAGTGATGCCCCATCTGGTGATGCTTTCTGTAAAGTTGTGTACGGCAGGTTCTGCGCATCTTCCACCTTCCACCATCTTTCTGCCCACGTGCATCAAACCATTGAGGAAGGTGCCGGCGGTGACGATGATGCTCTTGGCAAAGAACTCTGCGCCCCAGATGGTGCGCACGCCGATTGCCTCTCCATTCTCCACGAGGAGTTCGTCGGCTTGGTCTTGCCAGATGTCGAGGTTGTCCGTGTGGTCGAGGATGGTCCTCCATTCCCAGATGAATTTGCCACGGTCGCATTGGGCGCGAGGGCTCCATACGGCAGGTCCCTTTCCTATGTTGAGCATGCGGAACTGGATGGCCGTCTTGTCGGTCACGATACCCATCTGTCCGCCGAGGGCGTCAATCTCTCTAACGATCTGCCCCTTGGCGATGCCGCCGACGGCAGGGTTGCAGCTCATCTGTCCGATTTTGTTCATGTCCATCGTTATCAAGCAGGTCTTGGCTCCCATGTTGGCAGCGGCAGCCGCCGCCTCACATCCGGCGTGTCCTCCACCGATAACGAGTACGTCATACTTGAAAATCATAATCTATACTTTTTCTAATTTTCGGCAAAAGTAAGAAATTTAATTGAAATTTTAGCAAAAAACTTTTGATAAATCACGAATTTATAGTAATTTTGCAGCAAACTTGTGGAAATATACCTATAAGTGGGTATTGCAGATTGCGATAATTTGTTTAGAGCAAGTTGGCGACAATAAAAGGAAATAAATTAGTTTCAAACAGTTAAATATTTAAAAATCAATCATTTATGTGGTTAATCAATTCATCTATTGGTAGAAAAGTAGTGATGTCAGTAACTGGTATTGCGCTTATTCTATTCTTGACATTCCACTGCTGCATGAATGTTGCTGCTCTCTTCTCAGGAGATGCTTACAACATGATTTGCGAGTTGTTGGGTGCTAACTGGTACGCCGTAGCTGCAACCTTAGGTTTGGCTGCTTTGGCAGTGATTCACATCGTTTACGCTTTCATCCTGACAGCACAAAACCGTCGTGCTCGTGGTAACCAGCGTTACGAGGTAACAGCTAAGCCAGAGAAGGTAGAGTGGGCTAGCCAGAACATGTTGGTGCTCGGTATCATCATCGTTCTCGGTTTGTTGCTTCACTTGTTCAACTTCTGGTTCAACATGATGTTTGCTGAGTTGACAGGTATGTCAGTTGCTCACAACCCAGCAGATGGTTTCGCTTTCATCCAGGACACCTTCGCTAACCCAGTATTCGTAGTTCTCTACATCATCTGGTTGGTAGCTCTTTGGTTCCACCTCACTCACGGTTTCTGGAGTGCTCTTCAGACACTCGGTTGGAGCGGCAAGATCTGGTTCTGCCGTTGGAAGGTAATCGGCATGGTATATACTACCATCTTGATTCTCCTCTTCATCGTTGTCGTATTGGCATTCGCTATCGGTTGTGCTCCATCTTTGTGCTGCGCAGCTTAATCAATGTAATCATTTAAGTATTAAAAAAGATTATGGCAAAAACATTAAATTCTAGAATACCTGAAGGACCAGTTGCTGAGAAGTGGACCAACTATAAGGCTCATCAGCGCTTGGTTAACCCAAAGAATAAGTTAAAGCTCGACATCATCGTCGTAGGTACAGGTTTGGCAGGTGCTTCTGCAGCCGCTTCTCTTGGCGAGATGGGCTTCAATATCTTGAACTTCTGCATCCAGGACTCTCCTCGTCGTGCTCACTCTATCGCAGCACAGGGTGGTATTAACGCAGCTAAGAATTATCAGAACGATGGCGACTCTGTTTATCGTCTTTTCTATGATACAGTAAAGGGTGGTGACTACCGTGCTCG
>FR893259.1:0-34046 GCA_000436035.1 Prevotella sp. CAG:732
GCCAAAGGTTTCGACCTTTTTTGTTTGTTTTTGCTGATAAATCAAGAGAAACAGAGGAAAATATTTGCATGATTCAAAAGAAAGGCATATCTTTGTGCCATCAAACTTAAAACCTCTACTATCTAGAGCATCGGTCATGGTGGTTTGATACGAAGATTCTTGTCAAGACCTTCATCAACATCGTGTTTGGAAAGAAATTCTGAGAGATATCGCTGAAAAGAATAGCCGCCAGGAAGACAATGCCATGAGCATCCTTCCTGACGGCTATTTTCATTTTTTCTTCCCAAAACTGAAGAAACTTCTCTAATCATTTGCATGATTCAAAAGAAAAGCATATCTTTGCATCGTGAAACTAAAAATTATAGATATATGAATACAACAAAATTAACAAGAGAAGAAGCTTTGAGACGTTGGAACGCCTCAAAAGAAACCAAGCGAAAAATGGTCGAAAGACTAGAACGTTTGGTACGAGAGAGTTGTTTAGAAAGAACAGGAAAGGAGCCTGTCGGTATTGAAGTATGGTAATAGAAAAACTCTCATTAGCTACCATCAATGCGACATCACCTTATTTGGTTAAAATAGCAGATGATGGTAAAGCTTTATGTTTCGTAACAGATTATGATGCGGAAATGTTTATCACTTTTGAAAAAGACGATTTGCTACATAATGGCACGGTTTACCAATTCGGCATATCCAATCCGAAAAAAGTACGTTCACCTAAAGACCCTAAAGTAAGAGCTACCATTCTTGCAATAATCGAAGAATTCTTTGCAAAGAACCAAGCTGCCTTTCTTTACATATGTGAAACTGGTGATGGGCTTCAAGAAATGCGAAATCGTCTCTTCCGCTTTTGGTTTGGCATCTACAAAGACCGAGAGGAATATTTGTTCTTACCGCAAACTGTCTATGACGAAGAAGGGAATGACAATTATGCAGCATTAATCATTCGTAAAGACAACCCACAATTTAGAGACTTGGTCACAGAATTTATGAATACCGTGAATCTACTTAATTCAAAACCAGAACATTAAATATAGTATATCCGCCAGAGAGAATCGCATCCCTTCCTGGCGGCTATCTTATTACCATTTAAGTCCTCTTATTTTACTTATTTAGCAAGAGCTTGACTTGATCTTGAGACATACCTACCGACTTGGCTATCTCCTCAACACTCATTCCAGAATTTGACAACAAAAGAGCCATTGTTCTCAACTGAGCCTTATTCTGCTCCAACTCAGCCTTATTCTGCCCCAACTGTTCTGCCTGCTCCGCCAACTTTTTGTCTTTCATCATCAAAGCTGTGTCACGATCCTCCAGAGCCTTGAAGTACTCATCCTCCACATTCATTTCTTGGCGCAACTGAGCATTGGCGGCAGCCATCAAGAGACGACGAAGCAAATACTGCATGTCATCGTCATCATCAAACGGTGTGTCGTTGACATTCAAGACATGACGGTCGGAACCATTCTTCTGTGACTGGTCAAACACACTTAATACTTTCTCCAATCGATTATTTACTTGACCATGAAGGAGAGGTATCTGTACGATGATGCTGTCATGGATTAGACTCTCCACAAATGGGTCGGGAATGCCATCGGTCACTACATTGCCGTCATAATCGTACGCTTTATGTTTGACATAGAGCACTGGCACATTGATGTCACCGACACGATGTCCCAGCAAGTAGATGGCTACCATCGGAATGGCATAGCCGTCCTTGTTGTTCTCGCTCGGCACATTCTCTGGGTTGCTGTACTGCGCACCTAGATGTTGTCGGAAACGCAAGGTCTCCGTCTCCAACCACGTCTTCTGAAGTTTAATGAGAACCAAGCGGATGGTTCCATCAGGTTCCTCCACATGCGCACCGAAGTCTATACGAAACATGGAGATGTTGTCTCGCACACCATTTGTGTACTCGTTGCGGCGCATTTCTACAGCCACAACCTCTTTCTTCAACAATGCAGAAAGCAATGTTTTCGCGATTCGCTCGTCTTCCATCAGGTATTTGAAGACTGAATCATAAATAGGATTTGCTATTTGTATCATCAGAATTGATTTAAAAACTTTCTGTTAGCGCTGCAAAAATAAGCATTTTCTGCGAGAACGCCAAAGGTTTCGACCTTTTTTGTTTGTTTTTACTGATAAATCAAGAGAAACTGAGGAAAATATTTGCTATTATTCCACTACCTCCCAGTCTTTCAATCCCCTACTCTCCTTGGAGAACTCCAACGCCAGGCAGGTCACTTTCTTTTTGCTCGCAACAAAAGCAAATCTTTGGATCGACCATGTACTTAGGTAGATAACAGGACGCTTGACCCATTCATGCTCCAAGTACATGATTTTCAAGCCCTCAAAAAGTTCCTTTCTACCTTCGAAATAGCATCTGAGGGTAGAGCACAACAACGAAAAGTTTTTATCGAGAAAAAGTGTCAATGTATCATTTTTAAGGAGGAGAGGTGCTTAGGATGAAAATCTACAAAGGCAGGCATACAAAAATCCCAGCCTATGGGCAATCACCACCCATAGGCTGGGCAGTCAATGCCCGTAGGCTGGGAATCCATTGCCCATAGGTATGGGCATTTTCCTACAAAGGCTAAAGTAATTCTTAGTGGTGCTCTGGAACAATCGCCAAATACACCAAGTCGTGATCGGTGAGATTCTCCATGTAATGAGAATGGTTCATCGGACAGTAATGCACCTGTCCCTGACGTACCTCCTCCACTGCATCATCATAATGGAAGGTGGCAGTGCCGCTAACCACATAGATAATTTCGCAGTTGCCTTCATGCACATGAAGACCGGTGGATGCACCCGGACGAAGAGTGGAATACATGATTTTCACCTTGTCATCCACATAGTTACGGGTGTCGAGCTTGCCTTGTCCACCCTTGAAACCCTCTAAGTGGGCTTCCGCAATTTTCTCAAAATCTATTACCATCGTGTATTTAATTAATAATTAACAATTTAGAATGTATAATTATTCCTTTACTATTTCCGCTTTCGTGATGACGATGTCCTCCAATGGGCGGTCGTTGTTGCCCTTGTCGGTGGCAACGTTTTGTATCTTATCGACTACATCCATTCCCTCCAAGACCTCGCCAAAGACGGTGTACCCTCCATCCAGATGAGGCACTCCACCATATTTAATATAGCCATCTATCACCTGTTTGTTGGGCAACACGTATGCCTTGCCCTCTCGCTTCTCCTTCTCCACGGTATATTCCATCTGACGTGGCGAGAAGCTACGTCCCCAAGTGATATAGAAGTCGCATGGAGCTGAGGCAAACTTCGGATTCTCGTCGTCACCCTCACGAGCCGCACAGAGCTGACCACGCTTGTGATAGTACTTTGGATAGCGTATCTCAGCAGGTACGGTATAGGCGGTATCAAACTTCTCTTCCTTGCCCGGCGTCACCTTTCGGGTGGTAGGGTCGCCAGCCTGAATCATAAAGTTCTTGATAACACGGTGGAAGATACAACCATTATAATACCCCTCCTTCACCCATTTCAGGAAGTTGTCACGATGCAGAGGCGTATCGTTGTAGAGAGCGACACGGATATTGCCCATCGTCGTTTCGAGGAGTACTTCCGTACAAGTCTTGTCCTGATGCACCCCAGCTGTATCTACACCCTCGACGGCGATGCCCTTCAGCACCGTCACCTTGTCTGCGTTCATCACGTCTTGCGCCATCGCCGAGCCGAAAGAAAGGCTCAGCAGAAAACCTAGAAATAATCTTTTCATCATATCGAAAATATCTCAAAGGCGTCAGCCCTTTTATAATGTATAATTTATCATTTTCCTCCGTTACTATCTCACCGTGATATGGAAGCAACCTTGCTTCACCTCATATTTAATATAGCAACGGTTTTGCTCACGGAAGTCGCGGAGCACCTCACTCAGCACCCACTTCAAGGAGTCGTTGCGCACTTGTCGACGAGGTTGCTCAGCCGTCTGCACCGTCTTATACCTATTATAACATACATCAAAGGTGGTACCATAGAGGTGACAGGAGTTCTCGGTGGCATTGGCATTGCGAGTACGGAGTTTCGCCACATCGTCCTTGGTACGGAGGATGCTCGTCACGATAATCTTGTGCAGTGGGATGCCCTTGATTTGCAAGGAATCGAAGTAAGCACGACCGATGTCTTGCAACAAGACTGAGGCACGGGGCACGAGATACGGAATGCTGTTCTTCAACTTATCGACGTAGAAGAAAGGATTGCTCCCCACATACACCAACCTACCCTTGCTGTGCTCAGCCTCATCACGATTTTGGACGGGCGACACACCATGCTTGTTGGCTGCCAGGATCTGCACATCCTGTTGGTCTGGGAAGGTATTGCCGAAGTGAGGCACGGAGAAGATGCGATGCTTCACCTCCTTGCCTTCCTTGTCGAAGAAGATGGAGGAGCCATCCTGTCGGGCAGTATCCGTCAAGGCGGGCGACTCCATCTCGTTGACAGATTCATCCGAGGCAGAACACTTACCAGCCGAGACAGAAGAATCGACTGCCACGCTGTCCTTGGCAGGAAGTGTAGCCACACGAGATTCAGCCACACGAGGGCAACAGAGTCTCACCATCGCCAGCAACAATGTTACGACGATGAAGCCCAAGAGGAATCGGTTCTTGCCCGACATCACCCTGAGCCTATTTATTATAATATGTATAATCTCCTGAAGAGTATATTTCGATTTCATTTTATCAAAGTCTAAACATGAAGACACTCATTTTACAAGCAACTGATCACAAGGCACGCAGTCCTTGGGTTTTGCAAACGCAAAGGTAATAAAAAGGAACGAAAAATGGCAAAAGAAGAAAGCAAAAAGTAGCCATCTGCCCACTTTTTTATATTATTTATCATTTTAAAAGCCAAATTTTACCAACAAAAGTATGATTTTGAGAACTTAAATTTGCTCATTTCACGGAAAAGTAGTACTTTTGCAAGCGTTATATAATAATTGAGTTTAAACTATTTGATATTTTAAGTTTTGATAGAGAAGCATATTGTACTCGAAGACATAGACCCAGTGATGTTCTACGGAGTGAACAACGCTCACCTGCAGATGATCAAGTCACTGTATCCGAAGTTGCGTATCGTGGCACGTGACAACGTGCTTCGTGTGCTTGGCGACGAGGAGGAAATGGCGAAAGCGGAGGAAGACATTGAGCAGATGCGCAAGCACCTAGCCAAATATAACATGCTCTCGGAGGAAGACATCCTCGACATTGTGAAGGGCAAGCAAACCAAGGCGGACTCGGTGAAGGGAGTGCTGGTGTATAGCATCAGCGGAAAGCCTATCAAGAGCCGAAGCGAGAACCAGCAGAGGCTCATCGACGCCTACGAGAAGAACGACATGGTGTTTGCCGTGGGACCTGCCGGAACGGGCAAGACCTACCTCAGCATCGCTCTCGCCGTGAAGGCACTCAAGGAAAAGACCGCCAAGAAAATCATCCTCTCTCGTCCTGCCGTCGAAGCAGGCGAAAAGCTCGGCTTCCTGCCGGGTGATATGAAAGACAAGATAGACCCTTATTTGCAACCTCTCTACGATGCGCTCGAAGACATGATTCCTGCCGTCAAGCTACAGGACATGATGGAGAAGCACATCATCCAGATAGCGCCTCTCGCCTTCATGCGTGGACGCACCCTCAGCGATGCCGTCGTCATCCTCGACGAGGCACAGAACACCACCTCCCAACAGATTCGCATGTTCCTCACCCGTATGGGAATGAACACCAAGATGGTCATCACAGGCGACCTCACGCAGATCGACTTGCCTCGTGAGCAGCGCAGCGGACTGAAGGAGGCACTCAAGATACTTGATGGCGTGGAAGGCATCGGTGTGGTTCACCTGGCACAGAAGGACATCGTAAGGCACAAGCTCGTCACCCGCATCGTCAATGCCTACGATGCTTACGACAAAGAAAAAGAACTCAAAAATCAAAATAAACAATGAAAGCATTAACAAAGACAGATTTCCATTTCGATGGACAGAAGAGTGTTTACCACGGTAAAGTACGTGATGTGTATAACATTAACGACGACCTCATGGTGATGGTCGCTACCGACAGAATCTCAGCGTTCGACGTTGTACTGCCTAAGGGTATTCCTTTCAAGGGACAGGTGCTCAACCAGATTGCAGCCAAGTTTCTGGATACCACAACCGACATCTGTCCTAACTGGAAGTTGGCTACCCCAGACCCAATGGTAACCGTAGGTTTGAAGTGCGAGGGCTTCCGTGTGGAGATGATCATCCGCTCCATCCTCACCGGTAGTGCCTGGAGAGAGTACCAGAAGGGATGCCGTGAGCTTTGCGGCGTGAAGTTGCCTGACGGTATGCGTGAGAACGAGCGTTTCCCAGAGCCTATCATCACCCCTACTACCAAAGCTGACGAGGGGCACGACATGAACATCTCCAAGGAGGAGATCATCGCCCAGGGCATCGTTAGTGCTGAAGACTACGCCATCATGGAGGACTACACCCGCCGCATCTTCAAGCGTGGCCAGGAGATTGCCGCTAAGCAGGGCTTGATTCTCGTCGATACCAAGTACGAGTTTGGCAAGCGTGACGGCAAGGTATATCTCATCGATGAGATTCATACTCCAGACTCTAGCCGCTACTTCTACGCTGATGGCTACGAGGAGAAGTTTGAGAAGGGCGAGCCTCAGCGTCAGCTCTCCAAGGAGTTCGTTCGCCAGTGGCTCATCGAGCACAACTTCATGAACGAGCCTGGTCAGACCATGCCTGAGATTACAGACGAGTACGCTGAGAGCGTATCAGATCGCTACATCGAACTCTTCGAGCACATCACTGGCGAGAAGTTCGACAAGGCTACTGAGGAAGGTGACATCGCCGCTCGCATCGAGAAGAACGTAAGTGAGTGGCTTGCAACAAGAAAATAATGTATAAGCAAGAACAAATCAAGCCCTATGAGGGCACAGGAGATAAGGGAAAGTTGGTAGAGGAGATGTTTGACAACATCGCCCCTACCTACGACACCCTCAACCATCGTCTCTCTTGGGACATCGACAAGGGCTGGCGCAAGAAAGCCATCAAGCGCCTCCTCCCCTACGCTCCCAAGAAGATGCTCGACATCGCTACCGGCACGGGCGACTTCGCCATTCTCGCCGCTCAGATGCTCCATCCCGAACAACTCGTGGGTGCTGACATCTCCGAGGGCATGATGGAGATAGGAAGGCAGAAGGTGAAGCGCATGGGACTGGACAAGGTGATCAGTTTCGAGAAGCAAGACTGTCTGCACCTGGGCTATGAAGACGAGACCTTCGATGCCGTCACTGCCGCCTTTGGCATACGCAACTTCCAGAACCTCGACCAAGGTCTCTCCGAGATGTGCCGAGTGCTGAAGAAGGGAGGCCATCTCTGCATTGTAGAACTTACCACGCCGGTCAGTTTCCCGATGAAGCAGCTCTTCCGCATCTACTCCGGTACCGTGCTCCCCATCTACGGCAAGTTGATTTCGAAAGACCAGAGTGCCTACGACTATCTCAACAAGACCATCGCCGCCTTTCCACAGGGCGAGGTGATGATGGAGGTACTCAAGAAGGCTGGATTTGAGAAGGCGGAGTTCAAGCGTCTCACCTTCGGCATCTGCACCCTGTATTTCGCAACGAAATAATCATTAAAAACAAAAATATTATGGACAAGTATGGACTCATAGGTTATCCCTTGGGGCATTCGTTCTCCAAGAATTACTTCAACGAGAAGTTTGAGAACGAAGGCATCAATGCCAAGTACATCAACTTCGAGATACCTAGCATAGAAGACCTCACCGAGGTACTCGACTCCAACCCAGAGTTGAAAGGTCTCAACGTCACCATCCCTTACAAGGAGAAGGTAATCAGTTATCTAGACTATGTCAGTCCCGAGGCAAATGCCATCGGTGCCGTCAACGTGATCAGAGTCATCCACAAGGGCAAGGACATTGTGCTGAGAGGTTACAACAGTGATGTCATAGGATTCACCCAGAGCATCGAGCCTTTCATCGAGTCGTTCCACAAGAAGGCTTTGATTCTCGGCACGGGCGGTGCGTCGAAGGCTGTGAACTATGGTCTGAAGTCGCTCGGTCTTGAGACCGTCTTCGTGAGCCGATACGAACGTCCTGGTACCATCCAGTACGACAAGATTACCCCTGAGGTCATCAAGGAGTACAATGTCATCGTCAACTGCACGCCTGTAGGTATGTATCCTCACGTGGATGAGTGTCCAGAATTGCCTTACGAGGCAATGGACAGTCACACCTTATTATATGATCTTATCTACAATCCTGACGAGACCCTCTTCATGAAGAAGGGAAAGGAGCATGGTGCTACCGTCAAGAATGGTCTAGAAATGCTGCTCCTCCAAGCATTCGCATCATGGGATTTCTGGGGAGGCAAAGAACAACTTTAAGTAAATTAAGAAAATGAGCAACAATAGATATATGATGCGCGGTGTGAGCGCAGCAAAAGAAGATGTGCACAACGCCATCAAGAACATCGACAAGGGTATCTTCCCACAGGCTTTCTGCAAGATTATACCAGACATCCTGGGCGGCGACCCTGAGTATTGTAACATCATGCACGCCGATGGTGCAGGTACCAAGTCTAGCTTGGCTTACATGTATTGGAAGGAAACAGGCGACCTCTCCGTCTGGAAGGGAATCGCACAGGATGCCGTGGTGATGAACACCGACGACCTGCTCTGTGTAGGTGCCGTTGACAACATCCTCGTCTCTTCTACCATCGGACGCAACAAGATGCTCGTACCGGGCGAGGTAATCTCCGCCATCATCAATGGTACCGATGAGCTCCTCCACGAGATGCGTGAGATGGGCATCGGCATCTATCCTACTGGTGGCGAGACAGCAGATGTGGGCGACCTTGTACGCACCATCATCGTTGACTCTACCGTGACTTGCCGCATGAAGCGCAGCGATGTCATCAACAATGCCAACATCCGTCCGGGTGATGTCATCGTGGGTCTGTCCTCTACCGGTCAGGCTACTTACGAGAAGAAGTACAATGGTGGTATGGGTAGCAATGGCTTGACCAGCGCTCGCCACGATGTCTTCGCCAAGTACTTGGCTGAGAAATACCCAGAGAGCTTCGACCACGCCGTACCAGACGAGTTGGTATATAGCGGCAAGTATAAGTTGACCGATGAGGTGGAAGGTTCCCCTATCAATGCAGGTGAGTTGGTACTCTCTCCTACCCGTACTTACGCCCCTGTCATCAAGAAGTTGCTCGATGAGTTGCGCCCAGAGATTCATGGTATGGTACACTGCACAGGCGGTGCACAGACCAAGGTGCTCCACTTCGTAGGCGAGAACTGCAAGGTAGTGAAGGACAACATGTTCCCAGTACCTCCTCTCTTCAAGGCAATCCACGACTGCTCTGGCACCGACTGGAAGGAGATGTACCAGGTATTCAACATGGGTCATCGCATGGAAATCTATGTTCGTCCAGAGATTGCCGAAAAGGTCATCGCCATCAGCAAGAGCTTCAACATCGATGCCCAGGTAGTAGGACACATCGAGGAAGGCAAGCGCAGCTTGACCATCAAGAGCGAATTTGGAGAATTCAATTACTAAAATACTAAAATGGATAATAACAACATATTACAGAAACTAGACGGCTTAGAGAGCCGATATGAGGAAGTAAGCACCCTCATCACCGACCCAGACGTCATCGCAGACCAGAGCAGATACGTGAAGCTCACCAAGGAATGGAAAGACCTCGGCGACATCATGGATGCTCGCAAGCGATACATCAACTGTCTCAACGCTATCAAGGAAGCCAAGGACATCCTTGCCAATGAGAGCGACCCTGAGATGAAGGAGATGGCTCGTGAGGAACTGAACGAGAACGAGGCGCTCCAACCAAAGTTGGAAGAGGAAATCAAGATTGCCCTCGTACCTAAGGACCCTGAGGATGCCAAGAACGTACAGATGGAAATCCGTGGCGGTGCAGGTGGAGATGAGGCTGCCCTCTTCGCTGGCGACCTCTTCAACATGTACAAGAAGTACTGTGAGTCAAAGGGTTGGACCGTGAGCGTGACTTCCGTTTCAGAAGGAGCCGTTGGCGGTTACAAGGAAATCGACTTTGCCGTAAGCGGTACCGACGTATATGGTACCTTGAAATATGAGTCGGGCGTACACCGTGTACAGCGTGTGCCAGCCACCGAGACCCAGGGACGTATGCACACCTCAGCAGCTACCGTGGCTGTATTGCCAGAGGCAGACAAGTTTGAGGTCAACATCAACGAGGGCGACATCAAGTGGGATACCTTCCGAAGCTCAGGTGCAGGTGGTCAGAACGTGAACAAGGTGGAGTCTGGAGTTCGACTCCGCTACCCTTGGAAGAACCCTAACACAGGCGAGGTGGAAGAAATCCTCATCGAGTGTACCGAGACCCGTGACCAGCCAAAGAACAAGGAGCGTGCCTTGAGCCGACTCTATACCTTCATCCACGACCGTGAGCATCAGAAGTACGTAGATGACATCGCCAGCCGCCGTAAGAGCCTCGTCTCTACGGGTGACCGCAGTGCCAAGATCCGTACCTACAACTTTCCACAAGGTCGTGTCACCGACCACCGCATCGGCTATACCACTCACGACTTGAGTGGATTCCTCGGTGGCGACATCCAGGCTATGATCGATGCCTTGACCGTGGCAGAGAATGCTGAAAAACTAAAAGAAACAGAATTGTAAAAATATGAACAGAAAAGAACTAGTAGAGCAAATCTTCGCCAAGAAGAGCTTCTTGTGCGTAGGTCTCGATACAGATATTGACAAGTTGCCTAAGTGCATCATCGAGAGTGAGAAAATCCAGGGTGCAGAGCCTGAGTTGATGTTCCGATTCAACAAGGCTATCATCGATGCCACAGCCCCTTACTGTGTGGCATACAAGCCTAACTTGGCTTTCTACGAGAGCCGTGGTGTAGAGGGTATGATCGCCTTCGAGAACACCATCAAGTATCTGAAGGCTCACTATCCTCACCACTTCATCATCGCAGATGCCAAGCGTGGTGACATCGGCAACACCTCCAAGATGTACGCCCAGACCTTCTTCAAGGAGTACGACCTCGATTCTCTCACCGTGGCTCCATACATGGGCGAGGATTCCGTGAAGCCATTTCTGGAGTACGAAGGCAAGTGGGTTATCCTGCTCGCCCTCACCAGCAACAAGGGAAGTCATGACTTCCAGCTCACCGAGGACAAGGACGGCGTTCGCCTCTTCGAGAAGGTACTGAAGAAGAGTCAGGAATGGGGCAACGACGAGAACATGATGTACGTAGTAGGTGCCACACAAGGACAGATGTTTGAGGACATCCGCAAGGTAGCCCCTACCCACTTCTTGCTCGTTCCAGGCGTAGGCGCCCAGGGCGGTAGCTTGCAAGAGGTATGCAAGTACGGCATGATCAAGGACTGCGGTTTGCTAGTCAACTCATCCCGTGGCATCATCTATGCTAGCCATGACGAGGACTTCGCCGAGGTGGCTGGTCAGAAAGCCAAGGAACTGCAGGAGCAGATGGCTGAGGAATTGGCAAAAATCGAAAGATAATATCAGACATTCATTCCCATAAAAACGAATGAATCAAGAAGGCGCAAAGCTTCACCGTAGAAAGTGGCTTTGCGCCTTTATCATACAAGAAAAATGCCTTTTTATCCTAAAAAAGAAGGGTTTGTGAGCGAAAAAAGTAAAATATTACAAATGAATGACAAGTATTTGAATCTTTTTTGCTATATTTGCACCAAATAAACGAAATAGCATGCAGATTCCGAGTTTCGATTTTGCTAGCTAAGAATCAAAAAGAATAGATAGATATGGAATTTACCGCTCAACAGATTGCCCAATTCGTTCAGGGCAAAGTGGAAGGTGATGAGAACGCTAAAGTCAACACCTTCGCTAAGATTGAAGAAGGTAAGGAAGGGGCAATTTCTTTCCTTTCTAACCCGAAATACACCCATTACGTTTACGACACTAAGTCGAGTGTGGTCTTGATCGACGAGACCGTAGAGTTGGAGAAGCCAGTAAGCACCACTTTGATTCGTGTGAAGAACGCCTACGAGTGCGTGGCTAAGTTGCTCCAGATGTACGAGTCTATGAAACCGAAGAAGACGGGCATCGACTCGCTCGCCTTTGTTTCTCCTAAGGCAAAAGTGGCTGAGAATGTCTATGTGGGTGCCTTCGCATACATCGCCGATGGTGCCGAGGTGGGTGAAGGAAGCCAGATTTATCCTCACGCTTATGTAGGAGAAGGTGTCAAGATTGGCAAGAATGCTCTCATCTACCCTAACGTAAGTATCTACCATGGTTGCCGTCTCGGCGATAATGTCACCTTGCATTCTGGATGTGTCATCGGTGCCGATGGATTCGGATTCGCTCCAGGTCCTGATGGTTACGACAAGATTCCACAGATTGGTATCGTCACCATCGAAGACAATGTGGAGATAGGTGCCAATACTTGCGTCGATCGCTCTACCATGGGTAGCACCTATGTACGCAAGGGTGTGAAGCTCGACAACTTGGTTCAGATTGCCCACAATACCGACATCGGCGAGAATACCGTGATGTCTTCACAAGTCGGCATCGCCGGTTCTACCAAGGTGGGGCAATGGTGTATGTTTGGCGGTCAGGTAGGTATTGCTGGTCACATCAACATCGGCAACAAGGTGTTCCTCGGAGCACAGAGCGGTGTGCCAGGCAGCATCAAGGATGGACAGCAACTCATCGGAACTCCTCCTATGGACCAGCGTTCTTACTTCAAGTCGCAAGCCATCTTCCGTCGCTTGCCTGAGATGTACAAGGAACTGAATGAGTTGAAGAAGGAAATTGAAGAATTGAAAAAGAATAAATAGCACTATGTCAAAACAGAAAACATTAAAGGGTAGTTTCTCCTTGTGCGGCAAGGGTTTGCACACAGGCTTGAGCCTCACCGTGACTTTCAATCCTGCACCAGAGAACACCGGTTATAAGATACAGCGTATTGATCTCGAAGGTGAGCCTATCATCCAGGCCATCGCAGAGAATGTGGTGGAGACACAACGTGGTACTGTCGTAGGAAAAGGCGACGTACGCATCTCTACCATCGAACATGGTATGTCAGCACTCTATGCCCTCGGCATCGACAACTGCTTGATTCAGGTGAATGGTCCTGAGTTCCCTATCCTCGACGGCTCCGCTGCCATGTACGTGGAGAAGATCAAGAGCGTAGGCATCCAGGAGCAGAATGCGGAGAAAGACTACTACATCATCCGTCATAAGATAGAGGTGAAGGATGACAATGGTTCTGTCATCACCATCCTGCCAGACGAGGAGTTCAGTATCACAGCGATGTGCTCCTTCGAAAGCAAGTTTATCAACAGCCAGTTTGCCACCCTCGACAAGATGGAGACTTATGCCGAGGAGATTGCAGATGCCCGCACCTTCGTATTCGTACGTGACATCATGCCATTGCTCCAGGCAAACCTCATCAAAGGTGGTGACCTCGACAATGCCATCGTCATCTACGAGCGCCAGGTAGAGCAGGCTCAGCTCGACCAGCTCGCCGACCACCTCAAGGTGCCTCACATGGATGCCACCAAACTTGGTTATATCCAGCACAAGCCATTGAAGTGGGAGAACGAATGTACCCGCCACAAGTTGCTCGACATCATCGGTGACATGGCATTGATTGGCAAGCCTATCAAGGGACGCATCATCGCTACTCGTCCAGGTCATACCATCAACAACAAGTTCGCTCGCTTGATGCGCAAGGAGATTCGCAAACATGAGGTGCAGGCTCCTATCTACAATCCTAACGAGGCACCTATCATGGACAACATCCGCATTCGACAGTTGCTTCCACACCGCTACCCTATGCAGTTGGTGGACAAGGTGATAGCTATGGGACCAACCAGTATCGTAGGCGTGAAAAACGTGACAAGCAACGAACCATTCTTCACAGGTCACTTCCCAGAGGAGCCAGTGATGCCAGGTGTATTGCAGGTTGAGGCAATGGCACAGTGTGGTGGCTTGCTCGTACTCAACCAGTTGGAGGAGCCAGAGCGTTGGAGCACTTACTTCATGAAGCTCGACGAAGTGAAGTTCCGTCAGAAGGTAGTGCCAGGAGACACCCTCCTCTTCCGTGTAGAATTGCTCGCTCCAGTACGCCACGGCATTAGTTCGATGAAGGGCTACATGTTCGTTGGCGACCAAGTAGTGGCAGAGGCAACCTTCACTGCACAAATCGTAAAGAACAAGTAGTGAGGGGATATATTATTCATTCTTAATTATAAATTATTAATTGATAGAAAATGAATCAGATCAGTCCTTTAGCATACGTTCATCCTGAGGCAAAGCTCGGAGACAACAATATCATCGGTCCTTTCTGCTATATTGACAAGGACACAGTATTGGGCGACAACAATGTTCTGCAGAACAGTGTCACCATCAACGTAGGTGCCCGCATCGGAAACGGCAATGAGATTTTCCCAGGTGCCAGCATCTCCACCAAGCCACAAGACTTGAAGTTCCGTGGCGAGGTTACGACCTGTGAGGTGGGCGACAACAACAGCATCCGTGAGAACGTGACCATCTCTCGTGGTACTGCTTCCAAGGGTAAGACCGTGGTAGGCAGCAACAACCTCTTGATGGAGAACATGCACGTGGCTCACGACTGTGAGTTGGGTAGTGGCTTGATTATCGGCAACTCCACCAAGTTTGCTGGTGAGGTTGTGGTAGATGACAATGCCATCGTGAGTGCAGCCGTACTCTGTCACCAGTTCTGCCGCATCGGTGGATACGTGATGATTCAGGGTGGATGCCGTTTCTCACTCGACATTCCTCCATACGTTATCGCAGGCAAGGAGCCTACACGCTATGCTGGCTTGAACCTCGTAGGCTTGCGCCGTCGTGGATTCAGCAATGAGTTGATTCAGCACATCCACGAGGCATATCGCTTGCTCTACTCCAAAGGCGTGTTGAAGGAAGGTATCCAGGAAATCAAGAACAACCTTCAGATAACTCCAGAGATTCAATACATCATTGATTTCGTGGAATCATCTAAGCGTGGTATCATCAGATAAACAAAAATCACATAACATGCGGAATCTTGGACTATCATCACATAGCCCAAGGTTCCGCATATTGTTTTCGCAAAAATAAGAAATAGCATTGACGCAAACAAGAATGCTCATTATTAATTCTTAATTATTAATTCTTAATTTAAAAATGAAGACTCTCGTTGTTGTTCTCGGACCTACAGGTGTTGGGAAGACTGAACTATGCCTCACGTTGGCAGAACATTTGGGAACCCCGATTGTCAATGCAGACTCCCGTCAGATATTCCAAGAATTACCCATTGGAACAGCTGCTCCTACCCTAGAACAGCAAAGAAGAGTGCCGCATTATTTCGTAGGCAACCATCACATCGAGGATTATTACAGTGCAGCCATGTATGAGGCTGACGTGATGAACCTCCTGCAAAACGACATTTTCACCCAGCACGATACTGCCCTCCTGACAGGTGGCAGCATGATGTACATCGACGCAGTCTGCAAGGGCATCGATGACATACCGACTGTACGTGACGACATCCGAACCTGGATGAAGGAACGACTCGAAAAGGAAGGACTCGAAGCACTCGTTGAAGAGTTGCACCAACTCGACCCTGAGCACTGGGCTATCGTCGATCAGAAGAATCCACGAAGAGTGGTACACGCCTTGGAGATTTGCCATCAGACTGGCAAGACCTACACGTCTTTCCGCACCGCCGAAAAGAAACAGCGTCCTTTCCGCATCATCAAAATCGGACTCAACAGAGACCGAGCCGAACTCTATGACCGCATCAACCAGCGAGTACTCATGATGACGGAAGAAGGACTGGAAGAGGAAGCTCGCAAAGTATATCCGAAGAAGGGATTGACTGCACTCAGAACCGTAGGTTACAAGGAGATGTTTGCCTATTTCGATGGGGAGATAGACCAAGCAGAAGCCATCCGACAGATACAATCGCACAGCAGGGAATATATGCGCAAACAGTTGACATGGTTTAAGAGAGATGAAGAAATCACATGGTTTCATCCCGATAACATTAAAGAAATCATAAATTATATAGATTCCTTGCTTGCATAATAAATAATTTTGCTATTTTTGCAAATAAAAACTGCCATTCGCAACGGGGTTACGTATATCGAAACCCTCGCGAAAGCAACAACAAGAAACAATATGAACAAACTCAAGACCTTTTTTGCCTGGTTATGGCATAAAATCCGTTCTTTCTGGCCATGGTATAAGAGTTTATACCAAGGAAGAGCATGGTACACGAAAACATTGGTAGCAATAGCCAGTTGCATTGTCGCCTTCATCCTCTATCTGGGTGCTGTCGATATCAACTTCCTGTGGTTATTCGGTAAGTCACCGGGCTATTTCTCTGGTATCTTGAATCCACAGACCAGCGAGGCTTCCATGATCTATAGCGCAGATGGAAAGTTGATTGGAAAATACTTCAACGAAAACCGTACTCCTGTTAAGTATGAGGAAGTTAACCCTGATTTCTTCAAGGCTTTGATTGACACGGAGGACGAGCGTTTCTACAAGCATATCGGTATCGACCCTATTGGCGTGTTTGGTGCGGCAAAGGATGCTTTCTTGCATCATGACGCTCGTGGAGCTTCCACCATCACACAGCAGTTGGCGAAGAACATGTTCCGTGTTCGCTCTCAATACTCCACTGGTCTGCTCGGCAAGATTCCATTGCTCCGCATCCTCATCGTGAAGAGTAAGGAGTGGATCATCGCCGTGAAGTTGGAGACCGTCTTCAGCAAGAAGGAAATCATCACCATGTATGCCAACACGGTGGATTTCGGTTCCAATTCATATGGTATCAAAACAGCTGCCAAGACTTACTTCAATACGACACCAGCCAAGATGACTACCGAACAGGCTGCGATCTTAGTGGGTATGTTGAAAGCAACGACCTATTACAATCCTCGCACCAATCCTGAGAACAGTTTGGCTCGACGCAACACCGTATTATATAATATGATGACACACGGCGACCTCACCAAGGATCGTTACAACCAACTGAAGGAGATGCCTATCAAGCTCGACTTCAAGGTAGAGGAGAACTACGACGGACAGGCGAAATACTTCCGTGAGGCTGTTGCCAACTATCTGAAAGACTGGTGCAAGGAGGAAGGTTACGACCTCTATGCCAGTGGTTTGAAGATTTACACCACCATCGACACCCGTATGCAGAAATATGCCGAGGATGCTGCTCGCAAACAGATGAAGCAAGTACAGCAGAACTTCAACAATCACTGGAGCATCCATCGCACCCAGGCTGGCAAGAGAAAATGGCTCGGTGAGAATCCTTGGCAGGATGAGAATCACAAGGAAATTCCTAACTTCATCCAAGGTATCGCTGAGAGACAACCATTCTATAAGAGTCTGTTAGCGAAATTCCCTAACAACCCAGACTCTGTCAACTACTATTACAAGGAATGGGTTCATCCTGTCAAGGTCTTCGACTATGACAAGGGTTCGGTGACTAAGATGATGACATCAGAGGACTCCATCAAGTACATGACCACCTTCATGCACTGTGCTTTCGTAGCTATGGAACCACAGACTGGAGCCGTGAAGGCTTGGGTGGGTGACATCGACTTCGACGCTTGGAAATATGACAAGGTGACCGCAGAGCGCCAACCTGGTTCAACCTTCAAGCTCTTCGTCTATACCGAGGCGATGAATCAAGGTTTGACTCCATGCGACAAGCGTCGTGACGAATATATCTCCATGGATGTGTATGACCAGAAGAAGCACGAGATGGTGAAATGGACTCCATCCAATGCCAATGGTTCCTTCTCTGGAGACTCCATCCCTCTGAAGAGTGCCTTCGCCAAGAGTATCAACTCTGTGGCAGTACGCCTCGGTCAGGAGATGGGCATCAAGCGAATCATCGAAACCGCCCATAAGATGGGTATTCAGAGTCCATTGGATGACCAACCATCCTTGGCACTAGGTTCTAGCGATGTCAACCTCTTGGAAATGGCATGTGCCTATAGCACGATCGCCAACAATGGTATGCACCACGACCCAGTTTTGGTAACACGAATCGTGGACCGTGATGGCAAGGAGGTCTATTCGGGTCCTTCTACCGCCGAACAAGTCATCCCATACAAGAGTGCCTTCTTGATGCAACAACTCCTACAAGGTGGTATGCGTGAGCCAGGTGGTACGTCACAGAGTCTTTGGGGCTATGTGGGTGACTACAGAGACACTGAGTTTGGAGGTAAGACCGGTACTACCAACAATCACTCCGATGCTTGGTTTATGGGCGTCAGTCCGAAACTCGTGGTCGGTGCGTGGGTAGGAGGCGAGTATCGTTGCATCCACTTCCGAACGGGAGCATTGGGACAAGGTTCTCGAACGGCATTGCCGGTATGTGGCTACTTCCTGCAAGCCCTCTTCAAGGACCCAGCCTTCAAGGAATATCATGGCAAGTTTGATAAGCCGAAGGACGCAGACATCACACGAGATATGTATGAGTGTGCAAGTTATTTACCTAAGGCAAGGGTTGACACCACTCGTGTAGATAGCTCCGCCGTAGAAGAGGAAATCATCCTGGACGAGAACGGCAACCCAATCATCCGTGAGGTTCCTACAGGCGAAAGCAATGCTCAAGAGAAGAAGGGTGAAGAGACTGGAGAAAAGAAGGAAAAGAAGGAAAAGAAGAAAGCTAAACCTTCTGAGCAAGTCATCAACTTCGATGATCTCTAAGCTCCTCCAAGGAAAAAGAAAGAAATCGGGTGTGATTAAAACCATCACCCCCATAACAATAACAAACAGAGAATCGGCGACTTCCCTCTCAGAAGACAGAAGCTGTCGATTCTTTTATTTTACCGAGAACTTATGGCAGAGAATATAGATTTAGAAAACGAAGAGTTGCAAAACGCATTGCAAATCATACAATATACCCGTCGTTCCCTTTTCTTGACAGGAAAGGCAGGTACTGGTAAATCTACATTCCTGAGATATATTGCCGCCAACACCAAGAAGAAACACGTGGTGCTGGCTCCTACGGGCATCGCAGCCATCAACGCAGGCGGTTCGACATTGCATAGTTTTTTCAAACTCCCCTTTTATCCCCTACTCCCCAATGATAGCAAATATAGTGTACGCAACCTACGCAACACGCTGAAATACAACTCCGAGAAGATCAAACTTCTCAGAGAGGTAGAACTCATCATCATTGACGAGATCAGTATGGTGCGTGCCGACATCATCGACTTCATCGACAAGGTGCTCCGCGTCTATAACCGCAACATGAGGGAACCTTTCGGGGGCAAGCAACTGCTTCTCGTGGGCGACATCTATCAGTTGGAACCTGTGGTGAAGGAAGATGACCGGAAACTATTGAGCCCTTACTACCCTAGCAGTTTCTTCTTCGATGCGAAGATATTCTCACAATTCCAGTTGGTGAGCATCGAACTCAAGAAGGTGTATAGGCAGAGCGACCCGGTTTTCATCAACATTCTCGACCATATCCGAACCAGTCAGGTGGCGACCAACGACCTCATGCGACTGAACCAAAGAGTGGGTGCTGAGTTGGATGAAGGAGATTCCAAACTCGCCATAACCCTATCGACACGACGAGACACCGTTGACTTCATCAACGAAAACAAGTTGAGGGAGCTACCCGGAGAACCCACCTTATTCCGTGGCACCATCGAGGGAGACTTCCCGGAGAGCAGTCTTCCGACTCCTATCGAACTCTATCTCAAGACGGGAGCGCAAGTCATCTTCATCAAGAATGACATCGACCACCAATGGGTGAACGGCACGCTGGGAACCATCATCGGATTCGACGACGACCAGGACAGTCGCATCTATGTCAGAACGGAAAATGGCGAAGACGTGATGGTAGAGCCTGCCTCGTGGAGCAATATGCGCTATCACTTCAATGAGACGGAGAAAAAGATTGAGGAAGAAGAAATCGGTAGGTATCTGCAATACCCTATCCGACTGGCATGGGCTATCACCGTACACAAGAGCCAAGGCCTCACCTTCAACCAAGTGAAGATAGACTTTACTGGCGGTGTCTTTGCCGGAGGACAGACCTACGTGGCACTGTCTCGCTGCACAAGCCTGGAGGGTATCAGTCTGCAAGAACCGATTCGACACAACGAGGTGTTTGTGAGAAATGAGGTCAAGCAGTTTGCCCGACAGTACAATGACCACAACATCATCAACAACGCACTGCAACAAAGCAAGGCAGACCGACAATATCACGATGCCTCGGTAGCCTTCGACAAGGGCGACATGCAAGGAGCCTTGGATAACTTCTTCCTCGCCATCCACAGTCGTTATGATATTGAGAAGCCTATCGCCAAGCGATTCCTGCGCAAGAAACTGAACGTTGTGAATGAGTTGAGAGCAGAGAACGAACATCTGAAGAAAGTCATCGCAAAGAAAAACGAGGAAAAGAAAAAGCAAGAGGAATTTCTCAAGCGACTCGCCACAGAATATGTGGTGCTCGGCAAGGAATGCGAGAAAGAACACATGGACGAAGCCGCCATCAACAATTACAAGAAAGCCTTGGAACTCTGTCCATATCACCCAGAGGCAAAGAGAAGAATCAAGAAATTAGAAAAAAAATAATATGAATAAGAAGACAAGACTGAAAAAAGATCGCATCGCCATCTTATGTGTCATCATCATAGTGATCGTTGGGTTCTCCTTTAGAGGATGCTTCCAGCGTTGCACGTCACCCAATACCGAATCAAAGGACACCATCCCGACCATCCATCTCAATGATTCATTGAGCAATGCACTGACGGAAGGACCGGCATACCACGAGATGGACTCACTCATCGAACGATACTTGAAACGCTGGGAAATCAATGGTGCCCAACTCGTCATCACGCGCAACGACTCCCTACTCTATGCCCGTGGTTTTGGTTTTGCAGACAAAGAGAAAGGCATCCAGATGGAACCAAATATGGTGATGCGATTTGCCTCGGTATCTAAGTTGATTACCGCAGTGGGCATCATGAAACTATACGAGATGAAGAAACTCCGCTTGAGCGACAAGGCATTTGGTCCGAAGGGCATCCTCAATGATACCACCTACTGCAACAGTATCAAGGACAAAAGATACTACGACATCACAGTAGAGCAACTGATGCGCCATCAAGCAGGTTTCACCAATAGGGCTGGCGACCCGATGTTCTCCACCCGATACATCATCATGCAGAATCATCTCAAGACACCACCCGACCACAAGACCTTGTTGCGCATTCTTCTGAAAAGAAATCTAGGTTTCACGCCAGGTGAAAGCAAGTGCTATTCCAACCTGGGCTACATGATACTCTCTGAAATCATCGCCAAGAAGTCGGGCATGAAATACCAAGACTTCATGCAGAAATACGTGCTCCATCCGGCAGGTTGCTTCGATATGCACATCGCTGGCACCTACTACAAGGACAGACGACCTAACGAGGTAAAATACTATATGCACCAAGGTTCGGTAAATGTATATGAGTACAACAACAGTGGCAGGATGGTACCTCGCTGTTATGGAGAGAATGACGTGCCTAGACTGGAAGGAGCGGGTGCATGGTGCGGTTCTGCCGCCGAACTGTCACGTCTCATCGCCTCCATCGATGGCATGCCTCATGTCAAAGACATCCTCAGCAAGAAGAGCGTGGAATACATGACACGTGAGCAACCCGACCATCATTTCTCCCTCGGTTGGAACTATACGGCAAAGGGAAAGCCTTGGATTCGTACGGGTTCACTCTCCGGAACGTCAGCCTTGGTTCTGAAATATCCTGATGGTCAATGTTGGATTCTCATCACCAATACTTCTACTTGGAAAGGACATGGTTTCTCCAACGATTCGATGGCTTTCTTCGAAAAGCTGAGAAAGAAATATATGGCAAATATGCCGAAGAGGGATCTGTTCCTATAAAAAAGGAAACGCCCCCAAAAGTCTTTCATCGACTTTTGGGGGCGTTATATTGTACATGAAAACGAAGTTTACTTGCTAATTTGACCCATTTTTGTTTCTTATTCCTTACGGTTCCAAATCTTCATCACTTTTCTTCGGATGGCAATGATATTCAATACCGAAACGATGAAGAAAAGTACTAATCCCAAGAGGATGGCTGGCAGCATGCTGCCCTCGTCAATATCAGGGAAGAGCGTCTCGATGAAGTCCATGTAATAAGAACGCAAGAAGAACAAAACGACCCAAGCGACAATCAACACCACGATGTTCAATCCCATCGTCAACAGTTGATAAGGCTTGGATACATTGGCAGGACTATAACCTATCAGCAAAAGATTCTCCAACTTGGATGAGTTCTTCTGCACCAAGAGATAGATACTGAGCATCAAGATATAGAAACTCAAGATGGAGATCACCAATCCTACCACCATCACCATGGTTACCATCATACGAAGGAAGTAAGTGGTCTTCTCTGCATCAAGCTTGTCTGTTTCTACCTCATACCCATTCTCATCGAGATACTGGCTGATGTTTTCATCCGCAGGATTGCCCACTTCTACGATGAGGCGAGTAGGATCACTATGGTCTTCTGGTGCAAACTCGTGGTTACTCCAGTCCATAAATGCCTGTGGCACGAGGATGGTATTCAGTCGAGAAGAGAAGCCGATCACCTTGCCCTTGAACTGCTCTTTCTTGCCTCCAGCCTGAATGAAAATCTCAAAGTCGATCATTCCTACCAAGCCATCGCTAATCTTAGGCAAGGAGTGACTTTGGGCAAAACCGAAGTTATACATATTAATATAGGTACGAGGCAAGATGATAGGAACCTCCTTAGAACCTGGCTCATATTTCCAATCCTTCAAAGGGACATCCACGAAGCCATCTGGTACACTCTCGAAAAACAATTCCGAATTGAGCACGTTGACACCATTGACACCCATAGAGGCATCCACCTTATACTCAGTAGAGGTAAACTTACCTACTTTCTTCACAAACTTTTGGGAAGAAACATCGTCTATCTCACTCCCACTGAAGGTATTGGTACGCCCACTGATGGTATTTCCCATACCGATCTTCTTGCTCATAATCAAGTAGTCGGCTTTCATAAAACTGTCCTGCTGGGTAAAGACAGGAAGCACGTCCTGATAGAACTGAAATCCGAAGAGGACGATGAGCATACCGAAGAGATTGGCAAAAGCAAAGCCTGCAAACTGAGGTATGCTAATATGTTGTCGAAGTAATTTCCAAACTAAATTCATCCTTGATTCCTTTGATAATTAAAAATTAATAATTAAGAATTAAGCAGACTCTTACAGTCTTACGACCTTTTCGTATGGCAAATCCATGTGCTTGCCGATACTTGTTACGATAACACCCGCTCCTTGGCGCTTCGCCTCCGTCATCATGATGTCACCCATGATACGAGAGTTATTGTCGTCCAAGTGACTGATAGGCTCATCGGCAAGGATGAAGTCGAAAGGCTGACAAAGGGAACGAATCATCGCCACACGCTGCTGTTGACCGAAGGACATACGACCAATCTTGGCATCCACCTTATCGGCGATGCCCAGCATATCAAACCATTTCAGGATTTGTTCCTTGCTTTGGAAATCCGTTATCTTGTTCTTGATTTCCACATTCTCCATCGCGGTCAGTTCAGGAAAGAGGCGCAACTCCTGGAAGAGATGGCTGATATGGCGCTTGCGCATTTCCACCCAATCCTTCACCTGATATTGAGCAGTCACCTCATTATCAAACATCACGTTTCCACTATAGTCGTGACGATAACCTAGGATATAGCTGCAGAAAGTGCTCTTTCCCTTTCCACTGTCTGCCTCAACTAAATAAAGATGTCCCTTCTCGAAAGAGACATCTTGATTCCAAATCTCCGACTCCAAGTCTGTGCGTTGCGAGAAGACTTGAGGGAGAACCGAATGAAACTGAATTGTTTCCACTTCTTTAATGCTTTATAATTACTTTAATGTATATACTACAGAACTCAAGTTGCCGAAGATAGGCGTCAAGAGTGAGGTAACTGCCGACATGGCGGCATTACTGCTCACCGACTTGCCCAAGTTGATGACCATCGCCAATTTCTGTCCCACGATTTCCTTTCTAATTTCAGCTGGCAATGGATGATTGGACTCCTTCACGGCATAAGTGGCAAGGAGTTCGTCACTTCCACTATAGAACTGTGAGTCATCGGTCACACCGAAATAGAAAGAAGTTTTTCCATCCGTATAATAATAGGCGTTCTTGCCCCAATCGGCTATAGAACTTCCCTTCGGACATGATTCTTTCCAATAGCCAACATCAGCAAGCCACTTAGAATGAGCGAGTTGAGCCGCCATCGTCATCTTCAAGTTGGAATCAGAGAAGGAAGGCATCACAATCGTCATATCTCCATCCACACTTCTGATGATATTATCCATATCTACCGCTGCATTGATACCGAGCAAGAGCTGTTGAATACCTTTGTTGCTCTGCATCATCGGCAAGAACTGTGTGCCATTGACATTCATGAAGATACCTGCCATGGCATCATCAGGCATCGACATCACATACTTGCCCTTGATAGGACGATAGTTTTGATTGGCTTTCTCCAAGGAAGCATTGACTTCCGAATTGAAAGAGAAGGTCTTGCCCTTGATACGAAGCAAGCCATTATTGATGTTCATTTCAGCTGCAATGACAATTTGAGAGGCATCCGTTCCCTTAGGAGCACCCAAGGTGAAAGGAGCGATAAACTTCTCTGGCAGAGCCTGTGCCTGCGCCACCATTGCCATCGGAGAAGTGATGGAGTCAAGCGAGTCAAATAAACGGGAACTTTGAATACCTTGTTCCTCATCTGCCTTCAGATACTTCACCATCTGTCTTTGCAACTCCAACTGAGCGTCGGCGACAACAGGGCCCATCACCAAGAGAGACTCGTCTGAGAATCCAATCAACCAGTTGTCTTTCAAGACACTGAAATGAAAGCCCTTGCGCTCAGATACAGGTTGGCAAACTTTCTGTTCTTTCGCCAATTGGGAAAGCCAGTTCTCCAAATCATCCTCGCTAGAGACCTTGGCACAAAGTCCCAAAGTTCCATCGGCAGTCTCGAAAAGATACAATTTCTCGGTGGCATCGATACCGCAATCAGCGACATCATCCACATGAAGCAGGGATTTCAAGACGGAAGCCTTGTCGGAAAGATGATTCCTTTCTGCCATTTTCTGCATATCAATGGAAATGAGCGCTGTACTGCTTTTTGGTATCGCATTGATATAATCAGAACCTGAGCAAGAACTCAAAAGCATGGCAAAAGCTGCCATGCAAAACATAAATACTCTAAATACTATCTTTTTCATAAACCATACTACTATATACGTCGTGTCAAATTCGCCATAGCCACAGACATCAAACCTGCAGTCTCGGTACGCAATCGACTGGTACCCAGACTAGCAGACTCATATCCATTGGCTATTGCCAACTTCACTTCATCCACGGAGAAGTCTCCCTCTGGACCTACGAGAACCGTCACGTCAGCATCCTCGCCATAAGGCTTCTGCAACTCCGTCATCAAATCGACCTTCTCAAATTCCTCATAACAATGGCAGATAAACTTGCGCCCCTTACGAGGTTGAGCTATAAATTCCTTGAAAGAAACCATTTGGTTGACGATAGGTTTCCAAGCCTTGTGACTCTGTTTGACGGCAGAAATCACAATCTTGTCGAGTCTCACCGTCCGCATAGTTTTACGTTCAGAAAACTTGCAGTTGAGAAAAGAGAGTTCGTCGAAGCCAATCTCCGTCGCCTTCTCCGCCATCCATTCGATACGATCCATCACCTTGGTAGGTGCAATAGCCAAATGCACGTGTCCATGCCACGCTGGTTGCTGTGGCAAGACCTCCTTAACCTCATAGAGGCAACGCTTGGTAGCAGCCAAGGTAACTTCAGCACGATAGAAGTTGCCCACGCCATCCATCAAGTTGATTTCATCACCACTCTTGATACGCAAGACTCTCAAGGCATGCAAAGCTTCCTCGGTAGGCATCTCGTTCTCCTGTCCAGCATTGGGAACGTAAAAAAATCTAGTCTCTTTCATGTCATGTTTGCATTAAGATAAACACTTTTGGAAATAGAGGTACAATTCTATTTGGTATGACGCTTATTCAATTCATCACGCAAGTTGGATGCCATCTCATAATTTTCAGTCTCGATGGCTTTCTCCAAAGAAGTCTTGAGCAATTCCTCACTCAATACGGACAATGGCAAGCCCACTCTCGACTCTCCCATCTTGAAAGGTACCGACTGACGCAACATCAAGTCCATCGTAGCATAGATTGGCACATCAGACACGATAGAGAAAAGGATACCATCGCTACAACGAATAGGATAATGCTCATCAGATACAGAATCATAAATCTCTGTCTTATACTCACCGTTTTCGACATCGTTGATTCGTACTTCCAACTCAGAGAAAGGGTGACTGTGAAGGATGTTAGCCATCACCTGAGGATATAGCTTAGCCGTCTCAGGCTTTTTCATCATGTGCATTTGAATGATTTTGCGCATCTCCACATCACATGTCACAATCAGTTGGCGTTCCTGTCGCTCGTCCAAAAGTCCTAACAATGCGACATCATCTACACCCACAATCTCAGATATACCGAATAACTTCAATTTTACCTTTTCCATCTCTATTTCTCCTATAAATATACTGATTCATTTATACCATAACATGCCGCTTAGCTACCGACATCCCTTCGGTGTCGTTGGCTGAGCGGCATATCGATTATTGTCTA
The DNA here is from genome assembly GCA_000436035.1 of Prevotella sp. CAG:732. GTDB lineage: Bacteria > Bacteroidota > Bacteroidia > Bacteroidales > Bacteroidaceae > Prevotella. The sequence goes on from FR893259.1 coordinate 26,785, forward strand.
TTTTCTAACTCAATTCTTCTTTGGCTTGAAAAGCAAGGCAAACAAGATGGCAACCACCAAGGCATAGCCAGCAAATATCAACCAGCAGCTCGTCCAGTCACCCATCAAGTAACCATCTGCATTAAATTGGCAATAGTGATTGATGACCTCACCAGCCAACAAGGTACCGACCGTTGCGCCCAAGCCATTGGTCATCAGCATGAACAAGCCTTGAGCCGAAGCCCTGATCTTGGCATCACACTTTTGGTCAACAAACAAGCCTCCCGAAACATTGAAGAAATCGAATGCCACGCCATATACGATGCAAGAAAGTACAAACAGGATGACACCAGGGAAGGCTGGATTACCCAAGCCAAAGAATCCAAATCTTAAAACCCAAGCCAACATGGCGATAATCATCACAATCTTGATACCGTAACGCTTCAAGAAGAAAGGAATCAAGAGAATGCAGAGAGCCTCAGCCACCTGTGAGATAGATACCAACAAGGTTGCGTTGTTGGCAGCAAATGTATCCACCATCGCTGGATCGCCCTTGAAACTCGTGATGAAAGGTGTGGCATAACCATTGGTTACCTGCAAAGACATACCCAAGAGACAAGAGAAGATGAAGAACATCGCCATCTCCTTGGTCTTGAACAACTTGAAGGCATCCAAGCCCCATACCTCAGACAAAGTTTGGTTCTCTTTCTTGATAATCTTGCACTGAGGCAAGCTGAAACAATACAAGAAGAGCACAAAACTCATCAAGCCAGACACCAAGAACTGGAAATGGGTGTATTGGAACTTATGGACGTTCTCACTCAACAAGAAAGAGAACGAACCGTTATCCCAAGTAGCACAGTTGACAATCCACATCATAATGATGAATCCCACTGTACCAAAAACACGAATCGGTGGGAAATCCTTGACGGTATCCAATCCATGGTCTTTCAAAATGGTAAAGGCCGTAGTATTGGACAGTGCCAAAGTAGGCATATAGAATGCCACGCTAAAGGTATAGATAGCCATGAACAAGGTCTCATTAGGATGAGCAGACATCTCTCCCAATGCGAAGAGACCACACATGGAAACACCTGCCAAAAGATGACAGAAGCCCAAGAGACGTTGCGGCTGTACCCACTTGTCAGCAACAATACCTATCAATGTAGGCATGAAGATGGAGACAATGCCTTGAATGGCATAAAACCACGCTATCTCGGCTCCCATTCCGGCTTTGCCAAGATAATTTCCCATAGATGTCAGATAAGCTCCCCATACTGCGAATTCCAGGAAGTTCATCACTGCTAGACGTACCTTTAGATTCATGTTGTTATTTTTACCATTATTTTCTGCAAAGATACTGAATATTCTTGAAATAAGGCAAGAAATGTAAACTTTCTGCTCCTTAGTTTGCCAATATTTAACAAAATATGTGTAATTTTGCAGCCAAATTTAAATTTATAAAAGAGATGCTACTGAAATTTTTCTTAACTTGCAACAAGATTGGTGCCTTCACGTTAGGTGGAGGCTATGCGATGATTCCTATCATGGAAAGGGACTTCGTGGATAAGAACCATTGGATGGAAAAGCAAGAATTTATGGACATCATGGTCGTGGCACAGACGACACCGGGTATCTTTGCCATCGATATGGCAAGTCACATCGGATATAAACTGAAAGGTGTCTGGGGAGGCATCGTGGGAGCAGTAGGCATAGCTCTTCCTTCCATCATCGCCATCCTCATCATTGCCATGTTCTTCCAACAATTCAAGGACAACTACTGGGTAGCCAAGTTCTTCACGGGCGTTCGTCCTGCCGTGGTAGCACTGATTGCAGCTCCTTGCTTCAAGATGGCAAAGACTGCCAACATCAATCGCTACAATATTTGGATTCCCATAGTTTGCTGTGGTTTGATTGCCTTGCTAGGCATCTCCCCTATCTACATCATCATTGCCGCCGGCGTATTGGGATGGCTCTACGGCAAGTATGTCAAGAAAGAGGTAGAATAAAAAAGAGATAAAAACAAGCCCAATTAAAAATTATAAATTGTTAATTATAGATTAAACTCAATGCTATTCCTAAAGTTATTTCTCATATTCACAAAGATAGGAACATTCAACTTTGGTGGCGGTTATGCCATGCTATCCCTCATTCACAATGAGACAGTAGTCAAGAACCACTGGTTGACCAATGCCGAGTTTACCGACATCGTGGCGATTAGCCAATCGACTCCTGGTCCTATCGGCATCAACTGTGCCACCTATGTAGGCTACACATCTGTGCTCCATGCTGGTTATCCTGAGTGGGCAGCATGCCTTGGCTCCATCTTGGCATCCTTCTCTATCATCTGGTTGCCTTTCATCATCATGATTCTCATCAGCCGTTATCTCATCACACATAAGGACTCCAAGATTGTGAAGGACATATTTACAGGTCTTCGTCCTGCCATCATCGGTTTGATAGCAGCCGCAGCGATATTGTTGATGAATAAGGAGAACTTTGGTTCATGGCAAGAGGATCCAACCATGTTTTGCATCAGCATAGCGTTGTTTGCATTTGCCTTCTATTTTACAAGATTCAAGAAGACAAATCCGATACTCATCATGCTGATTTGTGGTATCGTAGGCCTGTTGCTATAGGCACAAAAAAAAAATTGATTGTCTCACGACAACCAATCTTTTATTAACCTTAATAATCTAATACCATGAAAAACACGATGCAAAAGTAGTAATAATTCTGTAAACTACAATACTTTTGCATAAAAAACGTATTGTTTTTATGTTTCCTTAAACTTTCTTCCATCCCATTTAAACTTCCTTTGCATTAAAAGTGCAAGCATTTGCGCTTTTTCCTCTTTTCCGAGAAGAGGCAAAGAGAGCTGAGAAACAAGCTCATTTCCGTCCTCAGACCATGTCAAGTGAAACATTTTGGGTTCTATCATCGCTTGCAACTCGTGGTATCTCTCCAGACTCATCGTATCAGGCTTGGCTTGCATGTAAAGAGAGACATCAGAAAGGTTGGATGGCAGCAAGCTCGTTCCTTCCAACTCCTTCCATTCCTGGTCGTAGAACTTCAGTTCACTCTCCTTTTCAGGGGCTGAGAAGGTTCTGACGATACAGAGTAAAGAATCGCCAGAAGTTTGAGGCAAAAGCCTCATCTCATACAAAGAAGACGGACTGGTTGTCAGTTTAAGATAATCTGACGTCACGGAATCCAACTGGCAAGATTCTCCCAAGAGATTATCAACCTCTGCCTTCACACCCAAATTCTTCAAGTCCAAGAACTCGATACGCTGACTTTTGTTGACCATCGGCATCAAGGAATCAGGCATCGAAACCCAAAGTTCATTCAATGACTTCGCACTCATATTAGTGGCAAAAGTCAAGAGCATCAGCAGAAGCAACACATTCTTTCCGCAACTCTCCTTCAGCATATTCCACAAGAACAATGTATTTCCGATGATGTATCTTCTCCACATACGCTTAGGTTCTTTCATCAAACGATAGAGCCACTCCAAACCATGCTGCTGCCACCATTCTGGCGCACGCTCCACTGTACCGGCAAAGAAGTCGAACACTGCACCGATTGTTCCGACATGACAATGGATATTGAGTTGATTCCAATGAGAATAGGTCCACTTCTCCTGCTTTGGTGCCGTCATGCCAATCCAGAGCAAATCAGGATTGGCTTTATGGATTGCCTCGATGATGGCATGGTTATCCTCATCCGAGAATTCCGGTTTATAAGGAGGAGAATAAGTTTTCACGTTGAGATGAGGATAAACCTCAGCCGCCTTCTTCACGATGAGATCGAGCACCTTCTGCGAACTGCCCATAAACATCACCGTTTTCTTGCCAGCTCCATTATCTTGTTCCATATCCTTGGCACTCTCTTTCTCCAATTTGTTCATCTCGAAAGTAAAGAGATCCCAGCCAGCGATACGTTCCTTCGGTTGACTCTTGGCATGAATCCACTTACATGCCTTCACGACACTCACCCCATCCGGAATCAAGACATCACCACATGACAAAGCCTCGGCAAAGAGGGCATCCTTGCGAGCTGTATTATAAGAATGGGCATTGATGGTGTTGATGAGCAACTTACCCTCTTTCAGCGAAGCCAGTTCAGACTTGCTGCCCAGAATATTCAAAGTTTTTAATCGAAACATACCTTAATTACTATGTGAACGAAGGCAAGACGTAGGAGCAAATTCCGCCACTCTAGCTTGCCTCATCCAATAAACGATAGTGCAAAGTTAGTGAATATTTCCGAGAAAGCAAAAAAAAGAGGAGTTTTTTCGCTTTGACACGAAAAAACTCCTCTACCTTATTCTAATTTATTCATTTACAATTCCTCAACGGCTGCCTGTGCTGCTGCCAAGCGAGCAATAGGCACACGGAATGGAGAGCAGCTCACATAGTTCAAGCCAACCTTATGGCAGAACTTCACAGATGAAGGTTCACCACCATGCTCACCACAGATACCGCACTTCAACTCAGGACGAGTGCCACGGCCCTTCTTCACTGCCATCTCAACCAACTGACCTACACCAGTCTGGTCGAGTACCTGGAATGGATCGACATTCAAGATCTTCTTCTCCAAATATACTGGCAAGAAGCTAGCGATGTCATCACGACTATAACCGAAGGTCATCTGTGTCAAGTCGTTGGTACCGAAGCTAAAATATTCAGCCTTTTTGGCGATATAATCAGCAGTCAAGGCTGCACGAGGAATCTCAATCATGGTTCCCACCTTGAATGGAATCTCCACACCTTCTTTCTCGAAGAGTTCCTTGGCTGTAGAGCGAATCACCTGCTCCTGCATATCAAACTCATTGACGATACCGATAAGAGGCACCATAATCTCAGGCTGAGGGTCGAAACCTTCCTTCTTCAACTCGATGGCTGCACCCAAGATAGCCTTGGTCTGCATCGCTGTAATCTCTGGATAGGTATTGCCCAAACGGCAACCACGATGGCCCAACATAGGGTTGGCCTCACTCAGAGAGTTCACACGCTTTTGGATTTCCTCTACAGAGATACCCATCTCGTCTGCCATCGTCTGCTGACCAGCCAAATCATGAGGTACGAACTCATGCAAAGGAGGGTCGAGCAAGCGAACATTCACAGGGTGACCATCCATCGCCTTCAAGATACCATAGAAATCTTGCTTCTGGTAAGGCAACAACTTCTCAAGAGCCTTCTCACGACCTTCCTTAGTGTCAGAGAGAATCATCTCACGCATCGCCTTAATCTTCTCGTTCTCGAAGAACATGTGCTCAGTACGGCAGAGACCGATACCTACAGCACCGAAGCTACGAGCCACCTCTGCATCATGAGGAGTATCAGCATTGGTGCGAACCACCAACTTCGTATATTTGTTGCAGAGATCCATCAGGGCAGCGAAGTCGCCTGTTACCTCTGCAGGCTTGGTCTGCACCTCACCCATATAAACCTCACCGGTTGAACCATTAAGAGAGATGAAATCGCCCTCATGGAGAACCACGCCGTCAATCTCTACAGTGCGAGCCTTATAGTCCACATTGATGGCACCTGCACCAGAAACACAGCACTTACCCATACCACGAGCCACAACGGCAGCGTGAGAAGTCATACCACCACGAGCGGTCAAGATACCCTCTGCGGCATTCATACCAGCCAAGTCCTCTGGAGAAGTCTCGATGCGAACCATCACTACCTTCTTACCATCCTGCTCATGCCACTTCTGTGCATCGTCGGCGAAGAAGACAATCTGACCACAAGCGGCACCTGGAGAAGCTGGCAAACCACGTGTCAACACCTTAGCCTGCATCTGTGCGGTCTTGTCGAATACTGGGTGAAGAAGTTCATCGAGCTTGTTTGGCTCACAGCGCAAGAGAGCTGTCTTCTCATCAATCTCGCCTTCACGAAGCAAGTCCATGGCAATCTTCACCATCGCTGTACCCGTACGCTTTCCGTTACGAGTCTGGAGGAACCAGAGGTGACCCTCCTGAACGGTGAACTCCATATCCTGCATATCGTGGTAGTGCTTCTCCAACTTATCTTGGATGTCGTTCAACTGAGCATAAATCTCAGGCATAGCCTCTTCCATAGAAGGATATTTAGAAGCACGAGTTGCCTCGTCGATATGCTGCTGCTCTGCCCAACGGATAGAGCCTTCCTTGGTAATCTGCTGAGGAGTACGGATACCTGCTACCACGTCCTCACCCTGTGCATTGACCAAGTACTCACCATTGAAACGGTTCTCACCGGTAGCGGCATCACGGCTGAAGCAAACACCTGTAGCAGAAGTTTCGCCCATATTACCGAACACCATTGCCATGACAGAAACGGCTGTACCCCACTCTGCAGGAATGCCTTCCATCTTACGATAGAGGATGGCACGCTCGTTCATCCAACTGTCGAACACAGCGCAGATAGCTCCCCAAAGCTGATCCATAGGATTGGTAGGGAACTCCTTGCCCGTCTGCTGCTTGATGGCAGTCTTGAAGGCAGATACCAACTGCTTCAACTCCTCAACGTTCATCTCGTTGTCGAGCGAGATACCACGCTGCTTCTTCACGTCCATGATGATAGCCTCGAATGGGTCGATGTCTTCCTTGTTGACAGGTTTCATACCGAGCACCACATCACCATACATCTGTACGAAGCGACGATAGCTATCATATGCGAAGCGCTCATTACCGGTCTTGCGAGCCAAACCCTCCACCACTTCGTCGTTCAAGCCTAGGTTGAGGATGGTATCCATCATACCAGGCATAGAAGCACGGGCACCAGAGCGTACGCTGACCAAGAGAGGGTTCTCCACGTCACCGAACTTCGAGTTCATCAAAGTTTCAATATGATTGACAGCCTTCTCAACATCCTCCTTGAGAAGAGCAACAACATCGTCCTTGCCTTTTTCAAAGTATTCGTTGCAAACATCTGTTGTAATCGTAAAGCCTGGTGGCACAGGAACTCCAATAAGGTTCATCTCAGCCAAGTTGGCACCCTTACCACCGAGCAAGTTTCTCATGTCGGCCTTGCCCTCTGCCTTACCGTTACCAAAGGTATAAACTCTTTTTTCGTCCATAATCGAATAGGTTCTAATGTATTAGTTATTGTTTTTATTAATTATGATGCAAATATACAACATTTCTTCTACACCACCAAATTTTTCACCATCTTTTTGCTATCTCGACTTTACATTTTTGGTTGTTCACGTACACACACCTATATTTCTTTAGAAGCTAGTCATGAAAACATAAAAACTTCAGAAAACTCAGAAAGTGGTACTAGACCGTG
>FR893259.1:34130-55251 GCA_000436035.1 Prevotella sp. CAG:732
TGAACTCCATGAACTTTCAAAAAACACAAGAATCATCATGTTTTCTCTTTTTAAAAGATGTATTTTAATAATTTTCATTCCCTTATATATATAATAAGGTGTAAGAAAATTGCAAACAAGTAGCGCTGATGGCAAAATTATTCTAAATATTTTTCATTATTTCCGAAAAAGTATTAACTTTGCATCCAAAATAATTAAAATTATGGCTAGAAAGCGCAAACCATTACCATTATTAGAAAATATCACGATTGAAGCGGTGGCTGCCGAGGGCAAGTGCATCGCCCGTGTCAACGACCAAGTTGTCTTCGTACCTTTCTGTGTACCTGGCGACGTGGTTGACCTTCAAGTAGTCAAGAAAAAACATAAATACTGCGAGGCGAAAGTCGTGAGATTCATCAAGAAGAGCGACGTTCGCCAAGAGCCGATGTGCGAGCACTTCGGCATCTGCGGCGGTTGCAAATGGCAGAACCTCCCTTACGAGGAGCAGATCAAGGCTAAGCAGAAGCAGATAGAAGACCAGTTGACTCGCATCGGCAAGGTGGAGCTACCAGAGTTTCGCCCAATCATGGGTAGCGTGAAGACCCTGGAGTATCGCAACAAGATTGAGTTCGGATGCAGCAACAAGCGTTGGTTCACTTCAGAGGAATTGGCTCAACTCCCTCAGAAAGAAGACGATACCATTTCTTCCTTGAAGGAGCGTCATGCCCAAAATGCCATCGGTTTCCACATCACGGGAGCTTTCGACAAGATTTATCCTATCAAGAAATGCTGGTTGATGGACAACCTCTGCAACGAGATTCGCAATGATGTCTTCGAGTACGCCGACTCCCACAACTTCACCTTCTATGACCTCCGTGAACAGCACGGATTGCTCCGCGACATGATGATTCGCAACAGCAATACGGGCGAGTGGATGCTCGTCTTCCAATTCCATTACGACGAGGAAGGCGATGAGGAGAAGGCTCAGGAGCTGATGCAGCACGTAGCTGATAAGTTCCCTCAGATTACCTCCTTGATGTACGTCGATAACCAGAAGGGAAATGATACTTTCAACGACTTGGAACTCAGCCTCTTCAAAGGCAACGACCATATCTTCGAGTTGATGGAGGACTTGCGTTTCAAGGTAGGACCAAAGAGTTTCTATCAGACTAACACCGAGCAGGCTTACCATCTCTACTGCGTGGCACGTGAGTTTGCCAACCTTTCTGGCAACGAACTCGTTTATGACCTCTATACCGGTACCGGAACCATCGCCAACTTCGTGGCTCACAAGGCCAAGAAGGTGATTGGTATCGAATACGTACCTGAGGCTATCGAGGATGCCAAGGTCAACTCCCAGGTAAACAACATCACCAATACCCTCTTCTATGCAGGCGATATGAAGGATATCCTCACCAACGACTTCATCGCTCAGCATGGTCGCCCAGACGTCATCATCACCGACCCACCTCGTGCCGGTATGCACCCTGATGTCATCAAGGTCATCTTGAACGCAGCCCCTAAGCGCATCGTCTATGTAAGTTGCAACCCTGCCACACAGGCTCGCGACCTCCAGATGATGGACATATATTATAAGGTGGCAGCCGTTCAACCAGTCGATATGTTCCCTCACACCCCACATGTGGAGAATGTCGTATTGCTCGAAAAGCGCAGTGATGAGGACATCAAACGGAAAAAGAAGGAACAGGCTGAGAAAGAAAAAGCCATCGCAGAGGCTAAGGCTGCCAAAGAAGCTGAAAAACTGGCACAGCAGCAAGCTGAAGCAGCAGAGGACTTGACTGAAGAAGAGAAGAAAGCCCTGCAACAATCTGAGGATTAAACTATTACCTAATAATTAATAAAGCAAAAGATGAAAAGAGCATTCATCATGGCACTCATGGCTGCGGCATTGACTACAGCTGGTGCGCAAGAGAAAAAAGGCATCCAATTGCCTTCATGGTTGAGCAACGTGAAACTGTCGGGCTACGGTATGCTCCAGTACCAATATAGTGGTCAAAAGGGAGCAGAGTCCAACTCTTTCAATGTACGTATGGGACGTATCTCTTTGGAAGGTCGCATCGCACAGGACTTCTACTGGAAGACCCAGATACAGTTCAATGGCAACACCTCGACTTTGGGAAACAGCCCACGCATGGTGGATCTCTTCGCCGAGTGGCAGAAATATGAGTTCTTCAAGGTGAAAATCGGACAGTTTAAGAACCCATTCACCTTTGAGAACCCGATGAACCCTATCGACCAAGGGTTCATGGGATATGCCCAGAACGTGAGCAAGCTGGCAGGTTTCAGCGACCGAGCTGGCGAACACTCATCCAATGGACGCGACATCGGTTTGCAGTTCCAGGGCGACTTCCTCAAGAACAGCAATGGACGCAACCTCTTGCACTATCAGATAGGTGCATTCAACGGTCAAGGCATCAACACCAAAGATGTTGACAATCAGAAGAATATCATCGGTGGCGTTTGGGTAATGCCTGTCAAAGGCATGCGCATCGGAGCCTTCGGTTGGACGGGTTCTTATGCTCGCAAAGGTACATGGAACGACAACGAAGCTGGTGTAACGCAATATGAGCCTTCAATAGACGAAAATGGAAATCCAAAGATTGATAGCGAAGGAAATCCTGTGATGCAAGCCAAGACTTTCTCTGGCACCCGCAAACTTTCACAGTATCGTTATGCGTTCTCAGCAGAATACAAAGCCAACGACTGGACTTTCCGTTCAGAGTACATCCACTCAACAGGTATGGCTTTTGCCAAGAGCATCAACAACTTCAATGATGCAGATGCTAAAAACTGCAACTTGAATGGAAAGATTGGCAACAAGGCACAAGGTGTATATGCCCTCGTCATCGCTCCTATCATCAGCAAGAAACTCTATGCCAAGGCACGTTACGACATGTATGAGGCAAACGGCAAGACTGACATGATGAAGACCCAATATGAAGTAGGTCTTAACTACAACATCAGCAAGAACTTCACCATCTTGTCTGAGTATGCTTTCGTCAACGACCGAACACTCGCCGACCACAACTACTCTATGGCAGACGTGGAAGTGTGCTTCCGTTTCTAAGGCAACAACAGCCGAATCACATCGGTAAAAGATAGCGATTTATTCTTAATATATTATATATAAGTTACAAAGCAAATGGATACAGATGAGAAACAAGTGCATCATCATCACCATCATCATGAGGTGCACTACAGCCGCAGATCAGGGCACAACCGCCATACTAAATCGCAAAAAAGAAGGAGGTTGCTCAGTAACCTCCTATTCATATTCTTGAGTATTATTGCAGCGATCATCATCGCCATTAATCTCTACGACCATTACGTGGGTTTGTTCTAACTAGGACAACCCCTTTTTCTTTACCAAACAGCAGCCCTTCGAATTACAGAAAGACATCCGTCCTCATACTTAGAAAGAGTAAGAGAAACCTACTGAAGCATATTCCTTAAACTGCCAATAGCTCTCACCCTCTTGTCGCTTAGCGCCATCATCGAAACGAGGATACAGGAAGATGTTGGTAGAGATGTACTTGTTGAACTGGAACGACAAGGTATTCTCCCATTCCAGTTCGGCACGCTCGTAAGTAGTGTAACCATACAAACGAGTTTTCCATCGGATATTGTCAGCAAATGCCCAGGTGAAATCCAACGTAAACTCAGAACCATAGTCGGTCATCCCATGATGTCCTTCCTCCAATCCATAACGGGTAACCAGCGTGGAGCGTCCCACATACTGCCAGTTGAAAGCCAAAGGAGCGATATGTGCACTGCCTTTCAGACGATGATTGAGCCAGTCGATAGAATAATCCATACCGACAGACAGGTTCAACTTGAATGGTGACATGAAGTCGGAATACACAAACTTATCATTGCTCTTCAAACTTTTAGTAAATTGCGTTTGAGCGATGAGTTGGAAGGAATAATACCACTTCTTGGTAGCCTGCAATCCCAACTTACCTGTATAGCGAAGCAAATCCTCGGAAGTCTTATACTTATGAATGGTATCACCCTTGGAAGTTTGATAGCCAAGGCGCATCTCCAACTTATTGTCCCACTTCACTTTCTGCTTATTGTTGTAGTTGGCTTGCAAGGTGATGCTACCGAGCATGGAATAGTTGCTCTCACCACCCTTGTACCAGTTGTCGCTCACATAATTTTGCAAGAATTGCAAGTAGTAATCCCCACTAAACTTCCAGAAGTTAGGTTTCTTGACCACAATGCTGACAGGTGCAGCCTCAGCCTCCATCGCTTTCGGAGCTACCTCCTCCACGATGTTGATCTTCGACTTTCTTGGCGCATCATCCGCAATAGGCGCCCCCACGAGATCGAGTCTCGACTCATTGCTCTTCACCAAATCGGGGCGGTTGAGATACACGTTCATCAACGTCTGGTCGAGCATGACATCCAAGGAATCACCCTTCGCACGAGGATCCAAGCGAAGGAAACGATGAGCAGGAGCATGATAGAAAGTAAGCGGAGTGAAAAGCTTAGAATAGCGAATATCGTTGGCATCCAACTGCAGGGAGTCGATACGATGACGCTGAATGAGCAAAGAATCCTCATAATTCTTTACCCACTCTTGTAGAGCAGTCTCTTTCTTCAAACTCTTCCCCATCCTAGTTGCCCTCGTCTGGGCATGCGCCGCCAGCAAGCCGGCGAAAAAGAATATCAACAAACTAATTCTCAATTTCATACCAATAAGATAAGAATCTCCATCCCCAAAGCCAAAGGAGCAGAAAGGATAAAGCAATATGATTTTTCCATTTTAGCCGCAAAGGTAATAAATAATTCATAAAACAATGCCAATATTTGCAATATTTTTGGCTAATTCATAATTTTATAGTAACTTTGCAACCGATTATTCTAATTTAAAATATAAATATCGTGGCTGAAACAAAGTACATCTTCGTTACTGGTGGTGTGGTTTCTTCATTGGGAAAAGGAATCATCTCTTCATCCATCGGTAAGCTTCTGCAAGCCAGGGGCTACAACATTACAATTCAAAAGTTTGACCCATACATCAACATTGATCCGGGTACCCTGAACCCTTACGAGCACGGTGAGTGCTACGTCACGGTGGATGGTATGGAAACAGACCTCGACCTCGGTCACTACGAGAGATTCACAGGTATTCAGACAACAAAGGCCAACTCCCTCACTACCGGTCGCATCTACAAGGCGGTCATCGACAAGGAACGTCGCGGCGACTATCTGGGCAAGACCATCCAAGTGGTGCCTCACATCACCGACGAGATCAAGCGCAACGTGAAGTTGCTCGGCAAGAAGTATCACTACGACTTCGTGATCACCGAGATTGGTGGTACCATCGGCGACATCGAGAGCGCACCTTTCATGGAGGCCATCCGCCAGTTGAAGTGGGAATTGGGCAAGAACGCCATCAACGTTCACCTGACCTACATTCCTTACCTCAAGGCAGCAGGCGAGTTGAAGACAAAGCCTACCCAGCACTCCGTGAAGGAGCTACAGAGCGTAGGTATTCAGCCAGACATTCTTATCCTCCGCACCGAGAAGCACCTGGAGCAAGGCATCCTGAAGAAGGTGGCAAGCTTCTGTAATGTCGATCTCGACTGCGTGATTCAGAGCGAAGACCTCCCTAGCATCTACGAGGTGCCGGTCAACATGCAGAACCAAGGTCTCGACACCGCCATCCTCCGCAAGATGGGTGAGCCTATCGGCGAGACTCCTGCACTCGGTCCTTGGAAGTCTTTCCTCGACCGCCGCAACAGGGCGACAGAAACTGTCAACATCGGTCTCGTGGGTAAGTACGACTTGCAGGATGCCTACAAGAGCATCCGTGAGAGCCTCTCTCATGCAGGTACTTACAACGACCACAAGGTGAAGATTACATTCATCAACTCAGAATACCTCACAGAGGACAACGTGGCAGAGCAGTTGAAGGACCAAGATGGCATAGTCATCTGTCCTGGATTCGGTCAGCGTGGTATCGAGGGCAAGATTGTCGCCGCTCACTACACCCGCACCCACGACATCCCAACCTTCGGCATCTGTCTTGGCATGCAGATGATTGTCATCGAGTTTGCCCGCAACGTATTGGGCTACAAGGATGCCAACTCACGAGAGATGGATGAGAAAACTCCACACAATGTCATCGACATCATGGAGGAGCAGAAGAACATCTCCAACATGGGTGGAACCATGCGACTCGGTGCTTACGAGTGCGTATTAAAACAAGGTTCGCGCGTGTTCAATATATATAAGAAGGAGCACATCCAGGAGCGTCACCGCCATCGCTATGAGTTCAACAACGAGTTCCAACAGGAGTTTGAGAAGCATGGCATGATGTGCGTGGGTCGCAACCCAGAAAGCGACTTGGTGGAGATTGTGGAGATACCAGGCTTGAAGTGGTACATCGGAACACAGTATCACCCAGAGTACCAGAGCACGGTATTGAAGCCACACCCACTCTTCGTTGACTTCGTAAAGACAGCTATCGCCAACAAGAAATAGCCGTCTCTCTACAAGAGAATAAACAAGAACAAAAATAATAATGAACAAAAACAACATTATCGGTTTCCTCCTGATTGCCCTCGTGCTCATCGGATTCAGCTGGTACTCCCAGCCATCAGCCGAGCAGCAAAGAGCGGCTTTCGTTCAGGATTCCATCGCCAAGGCTAAACATGCCGAGATGGAAAAGACCAGCAAGGCTGCCGCAGAGAAGCGCCAGGCTGAGGCTAAGGCTAAGATTGAGGCTGACTCAACCGCCCTATTCTATTCGGCACTCAAAGGTCAGGCTCAGAAGGTAGTCTTAAAGAACGAGAAAGTAGAATTGACCCTCAACACCAAGGGTGGTACAGTCGAGAAGGCTGTCATCAAGGGTTATGTAGGTCATAACATCAAGGTGAAGGACGGCTCGGCTGACGCCAAGGACGTGACCCTCTTTGACGGCGCAGACCAAAGCCTCAAGTTCATGTTGGAGGCTAAGGAAGCCAACATCATCACCAGCGACCTCTACTTCATTCCTTCCAACGTGACCGACTCTACCGTCACCATGACCGCAGTGGCTGGCGAAGGCAAGACACTCACCATGACCTATACCCTCGGCAAGGACTACATGCTCCACATGAGTTTGCAGGCACAAGGTATGGCAGGCTTGTTCTCACCTAACTACAGCAAGATGGACGTGGACTGGAGCGACAAGGCTCGCCAACAGGAGCGTGGCTTCATGTTCGAGAATCGCTACACCACCCTCACCTATCATGATGTAGAGGGCGGCACCGACCACCTCAACGAGGGAAGCGAGAAAATCGACGAGGCTATCGAGGAGAGCATCGACTGGGTATCCTTCAAGAACCAGTTCTTCTCTGCCATCATCGTGGCAAAGGACAACTTCGACAAGAACGCCCTCATGACTTCTGTTCCTCAGCAGAAAGGTTCTGGCTATCTGAAGCAGTTCCAGGCTAAGATGAAGACAGCCTTCGACCCTACTGGCAAGAAGGCATCTGAGTTTGAGTTCTACTATGGTCCTAACGACTTCCAGATTCTGAAGAACACTGAGAAGGAAAGTACTTTCAACAAGGACTTGGAGTTCCAAAAGTTGGTTTATCTCGGATGGCCTATCATCCGTTGGATTAACCGTTTCTTCACGCTCTATGTCTTCGACTGGTTGAGCAAGGTCTTCCCTATGGGTGTCGTATTGATTCTCATCACCTTGTTGCTGAAGTTGATCACCTATCCTATGGTGAAGAAGAGCTACATGAGCAGTGCCAAGATGCGTGTGCTGAAACCAAAATTGGAGGCAGCTACAGCTCAATACAATAAGCCTGAGGACCAGATGCAGAAGCAACAGGCGATGATGGCTGAGTACGCCAAGTATGGTGTCAGTCCATTGTCAGGATGTATCCCAATGTTGATTCAGATGCCAGTTTGGGTTGCGATGTTCAACTTCGTGCCTAACGCCATCCAACTACGTGGCGAGAACTTCCTCTGGATGAGCGACTTGAGCACATACGACCCAATCTTTGAGTGGAATACCAACATTTGGTTGATTGGCGACCACTTGAGCTTGACTTGTATTCTCTTCTGTATAGCCAACTTGTTGTACTCTTGGATGACCATGCGTCAGCAGAGAGACCAGATGGTAGGTCAGCAGGCAGAGCAGATGAAGATGATGCAATGGATGATGTTCCTCATGCCATTGATGTTCTTCTTCATGTTCAATGACTACTCATCAGGTTTGAACTTCTACTACTTCATCTCATTGTTCTTCAGTGCCGCTATCATGTGGACACTTCGCAAGACCACAGACGACGAGAAACTCCTCGCTATCTTGGAGAAGCGTTACCAGGAGAACAAGAACAACCCAAAGAAAGCCAATGGCTTGATGGCTCGTATGCAGGCTCTCCAGGAGATGCAACAGCAGCAAATGAAGCAGCAGCAAGCTGAGATGGCCCGCAAGAAGGCAGAATTGGAAGAGAAAAAGAAGAATCTTGGAAAATAAAGAACATAGGACTAGTCTTCGGACTATCCCTATATATTATAAATGGAGATAACATTAGCAGCATGACGGGAGTCATGCTGCTTTTTTATTATAGTGGAGTTCACTAAACGAGATACATGGAAATATCTACTATATATAATAAGGTATAAGGGGGCATCAGCTAGTCTATCCAAGAGCCGGCGAGAAGAAATATACTACATTTTGTTACTTTTTTCTCTTTTTTCTTGGCAGTTTGACAGAAAAGTATTATTTTTGCGACCAAGTTTTGCTTCGGCCCCGGTCGTTTCGGGGGTGGCATTACATTACCAACATAATTCAATAACACATGAAAGTATTAAAATTCGGCGGAACATCTGTTGGTTCCGTAAAAAGCATCCTCAGCTTAAAACGTATCGTAGAGAATGAGGCCAAGAAACAGAGTGTAGTGGTTGTCGTGAGCGCACTTGGCGGTATCACCGACAAACTCTTGCAAACCTCCCAGCTTGCCCTCAAGGGTGATGAACAGTGGAGAGTCGAATTCGACGCCATGGTTGATCGCCACCACAAGATGATAGATACCATCATCACCGACACCTCAGACAGAGAAAATCTTTTCAAATCAGTCGATGCCCTCTTCGAGCAGTTGAAGAGCATCTACTTCGGTGTGTATCTCATCCACGATTTAAGCGAGAAGACACAGGATGCCATCGTGAGCTATGGAGAAAGGCTCAGTTCGAAGATTGTCGCCACTCTCATCCGTGGTGCCAAGTGGTTTGACTCGCGCAACTTCATCAAGACGGAGCGCATCAACGGCAAGGGCAAACATACCCTCGACAGTGAACTGACCAATCAACTGGTGAAGGAGACCTTCGCTGAGTTGCCTCGCATATCTCTCGTTCCGGGTTTTATCAGCCGCGACAAGAATACAGAGCGCACCACCAACCTCGGACGAGGCGGTAGTGACTACACAGCTGCCATCATCGCAGCCGCCCTGGATGCCGAGGTGCTCGAAATCTGGACCGATGTGGATGGCTTCATGACAGCCGATCCTCGTGTCATCAAATCAGCTTACACCATCAACGAACTGAGTTACATCGAGGCGATGGAGCTTTGCAACTTTGGAGCAAAGGTCATCTACCCTCCTACCATCTACCCAGTTTGTGTCAAGAATATACCTATCAAGGTAAAGAATACCTTCAACCCAGATGCCCCTGGCACCATCATCAAGAACAAGATTGATGGAGACTCCAAACCAATCAAGGGTATCTCTTCTATCAACGGAACAGCTCTTATTACAGTAACAGGTCTTTCTATGGTCGGTGTCATCGGTGTCAACCGCCGTATCTTTACCGCCCTCGCCAATGAAGGTATCTCTGTCTTCATGGTTTCCCAGGCTTCTTCTGAGAACTCAACCTCTATCGGTGTACGCGAGCAGGACGTAGAGGAGGCTGTTCGTGTATTGAACGAGGAGTTCAAGAACGAGATTGCCGACGGAGCTATGTTCCCTATGCACGCTGAGTGTGGTCTTGCCACCATCGCCATCGTGGGTGAGAACATGAAACATGCAGCCGGTATCGCAGGTAAGCTCTTCGGAACTCTCGGTCGTAGCGGTATTTCCGTCATTGCTTGTGCCCAGGGTGCATCTGAGACCAACATCTCATTCGTTGTTAAGAGCGATTACTTGAGAAAGTCACTCAACGTATTGCACGATAGTTTCTTCCTCTCAGAATACAAGGTGCTCAACCTCTTCATCTGTGGTGTGGGTACTGTAGGTGGCAAGCTCATCGAGCAAATCAAGAACCAGTACGAGGAGTTGAAGGAGCGCAACAAGTTGAAGTTGAATGTCGTTGGCATCGCTTCTTCACACAACGCCATCTTCAATCGTGATGGTCTCAACCTCGACAACTTCCGTGAGGAGTTGAAGGCTTCCGAGCCTAGCGACAACGAGAAATTGAGAGACAAAATTCTCAGCATGAACATCTTCAACAGCGTGTTTGTGGATTGTACCGCAAGCAAGGAGGTGGCTAGTCTCTACCAAACTCTCTTGGAGCACAACGTGAGCGTCATCGCAGCCAACAAGATTGCCGCTTCTAGCGAATACGAGAACTATGAGCGACTGAAGAAGACAGCCATCCAGCGTGGCGTGGTATTCCGCTTCGAGACCAACGTAGGTGCGGGTCTCCCTATCATTGGTACCATCAACGACCTCCGCAACTCAGGTGATAAGATATTGAAGATTGAGGCAGTCCTCTCAGGTACACTCAACTTCATCTTCAATGCGATTTCAGGTGTGGTTCCATTCTCAGAGACTGTACGTCTCGCCAAAGAGAAAGGTTACAGCGAGCCAGACCCACGTATCGACCTCAGCGGTATGGACGTGGTTCGCAAGTTGGTCATCCTCTCTCGTGAGGCTGGCTACCGTGTGGAACAAGATGACGTGGAGAAGAATCTCTTCGTACCTAATGAATACTTCGAAGGTACATTGGAAGACTTCTGGGCTAAGTTGCCTCAGTTGGATGCCGACTTCGAGGCTAAGCGCAAGACACTCGACATCGAGCACAAGCGTTGGCGTTTCGTAGCAACATTGGATGGCGGAAAGACAAGCGTAGGCTTGCAAGCAGTAGGTCCTGAGCATCCTTTCTACAACCTCGAAGGTAGCAATAACATCGTATTGCTCACCACCGAGCGTTACAAGGAATATCCTATGATGATTCAGGGATATGGAGCCGGTGCCAGCGTAACAGCAGCCGGTGTATTCGCCAACATCATGAGTATCGCTAACATTTAATAACCACACAAGGATAACAAATATGAAGCATATTATCATCCTTGGCGATGGCATGGCAGACCACCCAGTGGACAGACTGGGTGGCAAGACCTTGCTGCAATATGCCAAGAAACCATATATGGACATGCTTGCCAAGAACGGCAAGACTGGTAGATTAGTGACTGTGCCAGATGGCTTCCATCCCGGTTCGGAAGTAGCCAACAGCTCTATCATGGGCTATGACCAAAACGAGGTGTATGAAGGACGTGGACCTTTGGAGGCAGCCAGCATCGGCTATGAAATGTCGCCCAACGACTTCGCCCTCCGTTGCAATATCATCAACGTGAATGATGGCATCATCATCACCCACAATGGTGGTAACCTGGAGACTGAGGATGCCGATGTTCTCATCAAATACCTCAACGAGAAGTTGGCTAGCCAATATCCTGGCATCGTGAAGTTTATCACGGGCATCCAGTACCGCCATCTCTTGATTATCAAGGGAGGTAACAAGTATGTGGATTGCGCCCCACCTCACGACCATCCAAACGAGGAATGGAAACCTCTCTTGGTGAAGCCGATGTCTAACGTGGATGCCTCTCTCTTGGAAGGTCACTATAAGGATGAAGAAGGAAACGCCCTTGCTGCCACATCCGATGAATATCGCATGAGCGCACAAGAGACAGCTGATTTGCTGAACGAGTTGATTCTGAAGAGTCAGGAGATTTTAGAGAACCATCCATTCAATGTGGCACGCAAAGAGCGTGGCGAACGTATGGCTAACATCATCTGGCCTTGGGGCGGTGGTTATCGACCTCACATGCTCACCCTCTCTCAGATGTATCCTCAAATCAAGCGAGGCTCAGTCATCTCTGCAGTCGATTTGATTCGTGGCATCGGTCATTATGCCGGATTGAGAAACATCATCGTGGAAGGTGCCACTGGTCTTGCCAACACCAACTACGAGGGCAAAGCACAAGCTGCCATCAACGCACTCAAAGAAGGTGACGACTTCGTATATGTTCACGTAGAGGCCAGTGATGAGGCTGGTCATGATGGCGACCTTGAACTGAAGCTCAAGACCATCGAGAATCTCGACAGTCGTCTCATCAAGCCTATCTATGATGAAGTAAGCCAATGGGATGAGCCTGTTTGCATCGCCGTTCTCCCTGACCATCCTACCCCAGTGGAGATTCGCACCCACGTTAAGGAGCCTGTGCCATTCATCATCTACTACCCAGGCATTGAGCCAGACGAGGTAGAGAAGTATGACGAGGTAAGTTGCGTAAGAGGCGGCTATGGCTTGATTGAGCTACAAGAGTTTATGCAGACTTTTATGAATATTAAATAAGAAACAGAAGATATGAAATACTATTCAACAAATAAGAAAGCACCTATCGCAGATCTTCACAAGGCGGTAGTCAAGGGTTTGGCAGAAGATCGTGGTCTTTATATGCCAGAAATCATCAAGAAGTTGCCACAGGACTTCTTCGACAACATCGAGAAACTCTCTTTCCAGGAGATTGCCTACAAGGTGGCTGATGCCTTCTTCGGCGATGATGTCGATGCAGAGTCTTTGAAGAAGATTGTCTATGACACCTTGGCATTCGATTGCCCTGTCGTAGAGGTAGAGCCAAACATCTACTCCCTGGAGTTGTTCCATGGTCCTACCCTCGCCTTCAAAGATGTAGGTGCTCGCTTTATGGCTCGTCTCTTGCAGTACTTCGTACGTCAAGAGGGCAAGGAGGAAGTCAATGTGCTTGTTGCCACTTCTGGTGATACAGGTTCTGCCGTAGCCAATGGTTTCCTCGGTGTCGATGGCATCCATGTCTATGTGCTCTATCCTAAGGGAAAGGTGAGCAAGATTCAGGAAAGCCAGTTCACTACACTCGGTCAGAACATCACTGCCTTGGAGGTAGATGGCGTGTTCGACGACTGCCAGGCATTGGTGAAGTCAGCCTTCATGGACGAGGAGTTGAACAAGCACATGAAGTTGACCTCTGCCAATAGTATCAACGTGGCTCGTTTCTTGCCACAGGCTTTCTACTACTTCAATGCCTACGCTCGCATAAAGGAGAAGGGCTTGGCAGACAAATTAGTCATCTGTGTGCCTAGTGGCAACTTCGGTAATATCACAGCCGGTTTGTTTGGTCATGAGATGGGCTTGCCTATCCATCGCTTCATAGCAGCCAACAATGCCAACGACATCTTCTACAACTATTTACAGACTGGCGAGTACAATCCTCAGCCTAGCAAGCAGACCATCGCCAATGCCATGGACGTAGGTGACCCAAGCAACTTCGCTCGTATCTACGACCTCTACAAGGGCAACCACGATGCCATCGCAGCCTATATCAGTGGTGCCACTTACAGCGATGAGAAGATTGCCGATACGATGAAGCAATGCTACAATGACACGAAGTATGTGCTTGACCCTCACGGAGCTTGCGGTTATCGTGCCTTGAAGGAGCAGTTGAAGACAGGCGAGGTAGGTGTGTTCTTGGAGACAGCCCATCCTGCCAAGTTCAAGGAGAAGGTAGATAGCATCCTTGGCACAGACATCGAGATACCAGCTCGCCTCGCCGAGTTTATGAAGGGCAAGAAGCAGAGCATCGAAATGACGAAAGACTTCGCTTCGTTCAAGAATTTCTTGATGAACGAGTAAAGAAAAGATTCTATATACAAAATAAAAAGGCTCCGAAGCTTATTACTGTCAATAAGCTCCGGAGCCTTTTTTGGTATGTAAAAAGAAGAAACATACAAATACAAAAAGAGGACTTAGCTAAATGCTAAATCCTCATTTTGTGCTTTGTAGCATTAAGTAATTGTGATTCCGTTGGGGTTCGAACCCAAGACCCACAGCTTAGAAGGCTGTTGCTCTAATCCAACTGAGCTACGGAACCAACAATTTTTCACTAAATGCAACCGCATACTTGCTTTCTTTATAAAAGCGATGCAAAGGTACTACATTTTTCTGAAATCGCCAAATATTTTGGCAAATATTTGGCGATTTATCATATAATACTCGATTTTTGCCACGTTATACACGAAGCAAACACGATAATTACTTGCTAAACAATTCATCCAACAAAGTATAGAATGCAGGATCCTCACCTACGATAGTCTTCACAATCTTACCCTCTGGAGAGATAATGATCTTGGTAGGGAAACCAGTAATACCATACTTGCCGCAAACGTTGTTGGCTTGCTCTTCCTCTGTCTTAGCACGTGGATTATAAACATGCTTCCAAGGCAACTCGTTCTTCTTGACAGCATCCTTCCACTTCTGCTCAGTATCATTGCAGTCAACGCCAAGAATCTCAAACTTGCCAGCATACTTCTGGTAATATTCCTTCATCTTAGGCATACCCTTGATACACCAACCGCACCAAGAACCCCAGAAGTCGAGGATGACATACTTGCCACGCAAGCTAGAGAGAGCAAGGTCGTTGCCCTCAATATCCTTCAAAGTGAAGTCTGGAGCCTCGATACCAGCAGCCTGCAACTTAGCAGATCTCTCCTCCATCTCCTTCTGCTTCTTGATTTGCTCGAAGATAGGCTCATAGAGAGCTTTCATTCTACCATTGCGCACAGACTCTGAAAGTAAATTCTTAGCCTTTTCCATATCCTCAGGTGACTCAAACTCTGTCACGAGAGCAGCAGAAGCCTCTTCATTAGCATGCTGAGCGATATAAGCAAAGAACTTCTCGTTCTGCTCCTTGAGAATAGCAGGCATCTTCTCGCTATAAATCTTATAGACATCCTCCTGCTTTGCACCATTCTTCATCAAGTTGTTGAGAGAATCACTCAATGCAGTTGCCTTCTTCTGAGTAGCTTCCTTCATCATATCAAGCTGATGATACTGCTGGTAGAATTGGCTACCCGTAATATCGAAACGGCTCTTAATATCACCCTTCAACTCTGCTTTCTCACCTGGAACACAAACGAGTTGCCACTTTGTGCGGCTCTTACCACGCAGCGCATCAGGAGAAGCAAAGTAATAGTTGGCAGGCTTATCCATTGTTGTGGTATAAGTAAATTTATCCTTCTTTACCAAAACCGTGTCCATTTTAGCGCCACGACCTTTCCAAACAAGTACCGTGTCACCCAAGTTCTTCAAGTTGGCCTTCAACTGGAAAGTGCCACTCTGTGCCATTGCCCCAGATGAAGAAAGCATCAGAGCAGCAGTCAAAATCAAATTCTTATTCATTTTATTGTTTAAATTAATATTATTTTCTTGCTTAGAGACAGTTGCCAAGAACCATCTTCCGTAAGATATAACGTAAAAGGCTAGCCGTGAGGTACAAAGCTTAACGTACTTTAACCCTCGTACTCGGTTGTATCCTCGATACCAGCCTCAGCCAACGCCTCCTTGCGCTCCACGCAAGTACCGCACTTGCCACAATGCTTCTCACCACCCTTATAGCAGCTCCAAGTCTCGGCATAGTCGATGCCCAAACGCTTGCCGATGCGAGCAATGTCCGCCTTGGTGATGTTGGTATAAGGAGCACTGACATGAACATCCACAAATGTACCAGCCTGTGCAGCCTTGTCGATGGCATCGATAAACTCAGGGCGACAATCCGGATAGATGGTATGGTCACCACCATGGTTGGCGATGAGCACCTTCTTCAAACCATTGCTCTCTGCGATTCCGATGGCAATGCTCAGCATAATGCCATTACGGAAAGGAACCACGGTAGATTTCATATTATCATCGGCATAATGTCCTTCAGGAATGGCATCCGCTCCCTCCAGGAGACTACTCTTGAAATATTGGTGCATGAAGCCCAAGTCGATGGTAATATGCTTGATACCCAATCGCTCGCAGTGCATCTTGGCGAAAGGTATCTCCTTGGCATTGTGATTGGAACCATAGTTAAAACTGATACCCAAAGCAATATCGTCTTTCTTGTCATAGAGCAGGGTAATGCTGTCCATACCGCCGCTCACAATTATAACTGAATCCTTCATAATGATAAATGATAATTTACAAATGATAAATAATAAATAGGCTTGCGCCATTATCCGAACAAGCATCTCAATGCCTCTTCCACCTTCCTCACAGGATGAATCTCAATCTGATATTTCTTGTGGTCGAAGCCTGAGTAGTTGTATTTCGGGATGATAATGTGTTGGAAGCCGAGTTTCTCTGCCTCAGCGATGCGCTGCTCAATACGGCTCACTGGACGAACCTCGCCACTCAAGCCAACCTCGCCTGCCATGCACCACCCTGCTTCTATCGCCGTATCAACATTACTGCTCAGCACGGCAGCTATCACGCTCAAGTCCATCGCTAAGTCGGTGACTCTCAGACCACCTGCAATATTGAGAAACACATCTTTCTGCATCAGTTTGAAGCCAACTCTCTTCTCTAATACCGCCAAGAGCATGTTGAGTCGGCGCTGGTCGAATCCTGTGGCAGAACGTTGAGGAGTTCCGTATGCCGCAGTGGAAACCAACGCCTGCGTCTCTACCAAGAATGGTCGAACGCCCTCGATGGCACTGCTGATGGCAACACCCGAAAGTCCATCATGGTCTTCCGTCAACAGAAGTTCCGACGGATTGCTCACCTGTCGGAGACCTCCTTGCTGCATCTCATAAATTCCCAGTTCCGAAGTACTTCCGAAGCGGTTCTTGATGCTACGAAGGATGCGATACATATAATGCTGGTCACCCTCAAACTGAATGACGGTATCGACAATATGTTCCAATATCTTAGGACCCGCCAAGGTTCCTTCCTTATTAATATGTCCGATAAGGATGACAGGGATGCCACTCGTCTTGGCAAATCGCAACAAGGCTGCCGCACACTCCCTCACCTGCGACACGCTACCCGGACTGCTATCCACGTCCTCGGTGGCAATCGTCTGAATGGAGTCGATGACCACGATGTCAGGAGCCACCTCCTGGATATGCGAGAATATCTTCTCCAAGGATGTCTCACAAAGGATGGAGATATGGTCGAAAGCAGATGCTGACACGGCAGAAGCTGCCAATCGATCGGCACGCAACTTTATCTGATGCGCACTCTCCTCACCACTCACATAGAGTACTTTCTTCTCTGGGATATTGAGAATAGTTTGGAGAGTAAGCGTACTCTTTCCGATACCCGGCTCACCACCGAGCAAGGTGATGCTTCCCTGCACCATACCACCACCGAGCACACGATTCAACTCCGCATCGTGCATATCAATGCGAGGCTCATCATGCGCCGAGATGTCACGAAGTTTCATCGGAGCCGACGAACCATCGGTACGCACGCCGCCAAACATGGTAGCGGCACCACCATGTCTCATCGTCATACCCGCATTGCGAGCCGCTTGCGTGCCCGTATCTCCAGCGACACGAATCTCCTTGAAAGTATTCCACTGTCCACAGCTAGGACACTTGCCTATCCATTTCGCCGACTCTTGCCCACAATTGCTGCAAACGTATGCTATCTTATCTTTTGCCATACCGCAAAGGTACGGCAAAAAATCGAAGTAAAGAAAAGAAAGGGGGCAGAATCGACTTTCTTCACACAAGAATTAAGAAACATTAAAAAACATTTTGGTATATAAAATATTTTGAGTACCTTTGCACCCATCTTTTGGAATCGAGAAAGAATACAGATACTCGACATGCCGAAAGTTCGACTATTCATCAATATTCGGATAACAAACAATAGAATATATATTAATAAGGTAATGAAAGCATTAGCAATCAAGTCAAGCTTGTTTTCTTGTCTGAAGACTTACAACAAGAAAACATTCATGTCTGACCTCATGGCAGGTATCATCGTAGGTATCGTAGCCCTGCCTCTGGCCATCGCATTTGGTATCGCTTCAGGCGTGACTCCCGAAAAGGGAATCATCACCGCCATTGTGGCAGGTCTCATCATCTCCGTCTTTGGCGGTAGCAAGGTTCAGATAGGTGGTCCTACAGGCGCCTTCATCGTCATCATCTATGGCATCATCCAGAAGTATGGCATGGAAGGTCTCACCATCGCCACCCTCATGGCAGGCTTTTTTTTGGTACTCTTCGGATTGCTTCGTCTCGGCACCATCATCAAGTATATCCCTTACCCTATCGTAGTGGGATTCACCAGTGGTATCGCTGTCACCATCTTCACTACCCAAATCAAGGATCTCTTCGGTTTGACGCTTGCCAGCAACCCTTCCGACTTCATCGAGAAGTGGGGCTTGTATTTCCAGTGTTTCGACACCATCGACCCTTGGTGTGCCCTCATCGGCGTGGTGAGCGTGATTGTCATCGCCATCACCCCTCGCTTCAGCAAGAAGATTCCGGGGTCACTCATTGCCATCATCTTGATGACCGTGGTTGCCTTGCTTCTCAAGCAATACGCAGGAGTGAGCAGCATCGAGACCATCGGCGACCGCTTCTCCATCAGCAATGAGTTGCCTGCCGCTCAAGTGCCAGAGATGAACTGGGAAACCATCAAGAGCCTTGTTTCTCCAGCCATCACCATCGCCATTCTGGGTGCCATCGAGAGTTTGCTCTCTGCTACCGTTGCCGATGGTGTGATAGCCGACCACCACGACTCCAACACCGAGCTGGTGGCACAGGGTTTGGCTAACATCGCCTCTCCTCTCTTTGGCGGGATTTCTGCCACCGGCGGCATCGCCCGCACCACTATTCCTGCCACTGGCGCCATCGCCCGCACCATGACCAACATCAACAATGGCGGTAAGACCCCTATCGCAGGTATCATCCACGCAGTAGTATTGTTGCTCATTTTCCTCTTCTTGATGCCTCTTGCCAAGTTTATCCCTATGGCTTGCTTGGCTGGTGTCTTGGTAGTGGTATCATACGGCATGAGCGGTTGGCGTTCATTCCTCACATTGATGAAGAACCCTAAGAGTGATGTCACCGTCCTCTTGATTACCTTCTTCCTCACCATCATCTTCGACTTGACGATTGCCATCGAGGTAGGTTTGATATGTGCTTGCTTGCTCTTTATGAAGCGAATGGCAGAGACTACCGATGTCAAGGCGATCACCGATGACGAGATTGACTTGAACAAGGAGTTTGACTTCCTTTCCACCAACCTCGACCACTACACCATCCCTAAGGGCGTGGAGGTATATGAGATCAATGGTCCTTTCTTCTTCGGTGCAGGTAATAAGTTTGAGGAAGTGATGGCAGCCTTCGGCGACCGTCCAAAGGTTCGTGTCATCCGTATGCGCAAGGTTCCGTTCGTAGATTCCACCGGTATTCACAACCTCACCAACCTCTGCGAGATGAGCAAGAAGGAAGATATCCAGATTGTCCTCTCTGGCGTGTGCGAGAAGGTCAATGCCCAGTTGGAGCACGCTGGCTTCTACAACTTGCTTGGCAAGGAGAACATCACCGACCATATCAGCAAGGCACTGAAGCGTGCGGAGGAAATCATCAAAGAATAATTATTAAGGAGTATTGGACACCATCAAAAGTCCGATACTGCTACCAATAAATGAAGGGGTATGCCATCACACTAGATGACATACCCCTTTCTAATACCCTTCTATCCCCCATTCATGACATGTGCGAACTCGGTTCTTCACATTGCTTGACATATGTCACGCAATCGTTTGGCGGTCACCAAAAGATTGTTTGGCGGTCGCCAAAAGATTGTTTGGCATTCGCCAACAGATTATCGGGCATTTGTCATCAAAGAAAAAGAAGAAAAGAGCGAGGCAGTAAGTAACAAAAGTACTCCATGCTAAGGACTACAATCATCCATACTAAGTACTGGAGTCATTCTTACTAAGTACAACAATCATCTATACTAAAGGACTGGGATGGAAAAGCACTTACAAAAAAATGCCAAGGTCTGTTTTAAGCCTTGGCATTTTTTATAGCTGCACGAATACAGCAAATTTATCATTTTTATTCATCTGCACACTCATGCAAGCTATATTCGCTACTGCCATCGAAGCAGTGAGTGCATACCTGGCACTTAGGCAAGCCGATTGCCTCGACCAACTGCTCGATGGTATTAAACTTCAAGGAAGTCAAACCGAGCTGGCGTGCAATCTCATCCACCATCTTCTGATACTCAGGAGAACCGGTGGTAGCATACTTCTCCAAATTCTTGTTGGCATCACCCTCAAACTTTTCGATGATACGACGGGTAATCAGCTCCATCGCACTCTTGGAAGAGGTGAAGTTGATGAAAGGACAAGCATAAACCAAAGGAGGACAAGCGATACGCATGTGGCATTCTTTCAAACCAGCCTGGTCGAAAAGCACCTTCACGTTGTCACGCAACTGGGTACCACGCACGATACTATCATCACAGAACAATACTCTCTTACCCTTCAACATCGCCTTGTTAGGGATCAACTTCATCTTTGCCACCAAGGAACGCATACTCTGGTTGCTAGGTGTAAAGGAACGAGGCCATGTAGGTGTATATTTAGCAATACAACGCTGATAAGGCACACCCTTTCCTGCGGCATAACCCATCGCCATACCCGTACCTGAGTCAGGAATACCACTACAGCAGTCCACCTCTACGTCATCGGTCTTGGCGAGATTGAAACCATTGGTAAAACGAGCATCCTCCACGTTTTTACCCTCGTAGGTGGAAGTTGGGAAGCCATAATATACCCAAAGGAATGAACAAACCTGCATCTTCTTGTTGGCTGGGCGAATCTGTTCGATACCATCAGCTGTCATCTTCACGATTTCACCAGGTCCCAACTCGTATTCCGTCTCAAAGTCGAGGTTAGGGAAAGAAGTGGTCTCGCTGCTCGCTGCATGAGCGCCCTCTTTCTTGCCAATGATGAGAGGGGTGCGTCCCCAACTGTCACGAGCACAGATAATGCCATCCTCGGTGAGAATCATCATGGTGCAAGAACCCTTGATGTGGTGATAGACATTCTCGATACCTTCCTTGAAACTCTTTC
>FR893259.1:55299-65608 GCA_000436035.1 Prevotella sp. CAG:732
CACAAGTTCCGTAGGATTGGTGCTACCCGAAGACATCTCTGCAAAGTGCATGTTCTTGTCGAGCAAGTACTGGGTGAGTTCCTCAATGTTCGCTATCTTCGCCACTGTACAGATAGCGAAACGACCAAGGTGAGAGTTCATAATCAGCGGTTGCGCATCCGTATCGCTGATAACGCCAATACCCGATGTGGCTCCCTCAAACTTGTCGAGCGAAGCCTCAAACTTGGTACGGAAATAAGAACTTTCGAGATTGTGGATAGAGCGCACGAAGCCTTTATCCTGACTGTAGGTTGCCATACCGCCTCGACGAGTGCCGAGATGCGAGTTGTAGTCGGTGCCGTAGAAAAGGTCTGCGACACAGCTTTTCTTGGAAATAGTTCCGAAAATGCCTCCCATAAGAGTTAAAATCTAGTTTAATGTTAGAAATATGGGTGCAAAGGTAATAAAAAGGAAGAAAATACACAAATTATCATGCAAAAAAATAGAGAGGTGAATCCGATTTTATTCGAGTTCACCTCTTTCCATTATATATATAATAATGTATAAGACGATGTTATCATATAGAGAATAACATCTGATGTCTTATCGCTCATCAATAGGCGTATAATCCAACTCGCCCAAGATATTCTTGTAAGCAGGACGGATGATACGACGACCCTCGAAGTTCAACTCCTCGATGCGGTGCGCAGTCCAACCCACGATACGAGCCATGGCGAAGATTGGAGTGTAAATCTCCTGTGGCAAACCGATCATCTCATAGATGAAACCACTGTAGAAGTCGAGGTTGGCACAAGCAGGCTTGCTACCGCCACGATGCTCCTGTAAGCATTTGATACCTTCTTGCTCGATGAGTTTCAAGAACTCGTACTCATCCTCCCTACCCTTCTCCTTGGCAAGCTCGCCTGCCAATCGCTTCAGCTCTACGGCACGTGGGTCGCTCAAAGTATATACGGCATGACCGATGCCATAGATGAGTCCAGTCTTATCGTATGCCTCCTTGTTGAGCATTCGCTTCAAGTAGATGTCGAGTTCCGTCACGTTCTTCCAGTCCTTGATGGCTTCCTTCAGGTGATGGAACATATTGATGACCTTGATGTTGGCACCACCATGGAGAGGACCCTTCAAACTACCGATACCTGCGGCGATAGAGCTATAGGTATCCGTACGAGTAGAAGAGGTGACACGTACGGTGAAGGTAGAGTTGTTACCACCACCATGCTCAGCCTGGATAATGAGGAGCAAGTCGAGCATACGGGCATCCAATTCGGAGTAGTTCTCATGCTTCATCATGTAGAGGAAGTTCTCTGCGATGGAGAGGTTCTCACGAGGGTGACGAATATGCAAGCTTCGTCCCTGCACAGAGTGACGATAGATGTTGTATGCGTAGGCAATGATGGTTGGGAACTTGGCGATCAACTCGATGCTCTGACGCATCAGGTTGTCACGGCTGATGTCATCAGGATTTGGGTCGAAGGTGTACATCTCCAAGACGCAACGAGCCAAGATGTTCATGATGTTGCTACCCTCCAACTCGATGATATGAGTGATGGTACGATGATCAAGCGGCATGTTGTCGTTCAAGAGTTCCTTGAAGGCATCCAACTCCTCCTTGTCTGGCAACTGACCAGAGAGCAAGAGGAATGCCACCTCCTCAAAACCGAAACGCTTCTCCTTCAAGAGAGGAGTAACGAGGTCGTCCAACTCGTAACCACGATAATAAAGCTTACCCTCGGTAGGGCACAACTTGCCATCGGCATCACGCTCATAACCCACGACGTTACCGATATTGGTCAAACCGACCAACACACCGGAGCCATCCTCATTACGAAGACCACGCTTCACATTGAACTTCTTGAATGCCTCCTTATCTATCTTGCATGAGTTCTTAACCTCATCGCTCAGCTTATATATTAAATATTCCTTATTCATACTTCAAAATTAAAATGAATAAATGATTAATTATTTCTTCGCAGCGTAGTTGAGTGCAGAACCTGCCTTAAACCATGCGATTTGCGTATCATTATAGGTGTGCTCCACCTGGAAGCTATCCTCTGTGCCATCTTTGTGCTTCAAGGTGACAGTGAGTTTGCTACCAGGAGCGAAGTCCTTCAAACCAGTCAAGGAGATGCGGTCATCCTCCTGTACCTTATTATAGTCATCCTTGTTGCAGAAAGTCAAAGCGAGCATACCTTGCTTTTTCAAGTTGGTCTCATGGATACGAGCGAAACTTTTGGCGAGAATCACCTTCACATTGAGGAAGCGTGGTTCCATGGCTGCATGCTCACGAGAAGAACCCTCGCCATAGTTGTCCTCTGCCACCACAATGCTGCTGAGACCCTTTTCCTTATAACTCTTGGCTGCGGTAGAAACCTCTTCATATTTGCCACAAACCTGGCACTTCACCTTGTTGCTCTCGCCATTGAAAGCATTCACGGCACCCATCAGGAGGTTGTCGGAAATGTTTTGCAGATGACCACGGAACTTCAACCAAGGACCTGCCATGGAGATATGATCGGTGGTACACTTACCCTGCGTCTTGATGAGCAAAGGCATGTCGATCAAGTCCTTGCCATCCCATGGAGCGAATGGGGCAAGTTTCTGGAGTCGGTTGCTACCAGGAGCAATCACGACCTCGACATTGGCATTCTCCTCACTTGGAGCAATGAAGCCCTTGTCTTCTACGGCAAATCCCTTTGGAGGGAAGGTAAAGCCTGTAGGCGCATCGAGTTTCACGCTTTCGCCCTCCTTATTTAATAAGGTGTCGGTAGCAGGATTGAAATCCAAGCGACCAGCGATGGTCAAGGCGACGGTCAACTCAGGACTGCCGATGAAGGCGAATGTATTAGGGTTGCCATCAGCACGACGGCGGAAGTTACGGTTGAAGGAAGTAACGATGGCGTTCTTGCGAGTATTGTCGTCAGTATGACGCTTCCACTGTCCGATACAAGGACCACAAGCATTGGTCATAATCAAGGCACCTATCTTCTTGAAGTCGTCCAAGATACCATCACGCTCTGCTGTATAACGAATCTGCTCAGAACCAGGGTTGATAATCAACTGACCTTTCACCTCGATGCCCTTCTCGTAAGCCTGGCGAGCGATACTTGCCGCACGAGCCAAGTCTTGGTAAGAAGAGTTGGTACAACTACCTACCAATCCTACTTCCACCACCATCGGATAATCGTTGGCAGGACCTTTCGCCTTCATGTGAGAGATTGGGGTTGCAGCATCAGGTGTGAAAGGACCATTGAGATGTGGCTCCACCTTGGAGAGGTCGATTTCTACGATTTGGTCGTAGAAAGCAGAAGGATTGGCAAGTACCTCATCATCAGCACGAAGTTCGGTGGCATTCTGCTGAGCAAGGACAGCGATTTCCTCACGTCCCGTCTTGCGGAGATATTCATCGGCATTCTCGTCGAATGGGAAGATGGAACAAGTAGCTCCAAGCTCGGCACCCATATTGCAGATAGTAGCCTTGCCCGTGGTAGAGATGCTATCCAAGCCCTCGCCGAAATATTCGAGGATGGCATTGGTACCACCCTTTACGGTGAGGATTCCGAGGATTTCGAGGATGACATCCTTAGGAGTAGCCCAACCAGAGAGTTTACCTGTGAGATGCACACCGATGAGGCGAGGCATTTTCAATTCCCATGGCTGACCAGTCAACACATCGACGGCATCAGCGCCACCTACGCCCACAGCCACCATACCGAGACCGCCGGCATTAGGAGTATGAGAGTCTGTACCCACCATCATACCGCCAGGAAAAGCATAGTTTTCCAATACCACCTGGTGGATGATACCTGCGCCCGGTCCCCAGAAACCGATATGGTATTTCTGAGAAACAGACTTCAAGAAGTCATACACCTCCTTGTTAGTCTTGCATGCCTCAGGTAGGTCTTGCGTAGCTCCCACATCGGCACGAATCAAGTGATCACAATGTACGGAAGCAGGCACTGCGACCTTGTCCTTGCCTGCGTTCATGAACTGAAGGAGCGCCATTTGGGCAGTTGCATCCTGCATCGCCACGCGGTTAGGTCGGAAATCGACATATTCTACACCTCTTTTATATGGTCGGAGTTGCGACGGATCAAAAAGGTGCGCAAAGAGAACTTTCTCTGCGTAAGTGAGAGGTCGTTTCACGGTAGCCTTAGCCTGTGCTACATTTGCAGAATACGAAGCATAGAAGCTTCTCAACATTTCAATGTCCAGTATCATCTTATTCACTTTTAAAATTAATATTCACTAACTAATAGGTTTGTGTTTGCAAAATTACGAAATTATTTTCATATTGCAGTAAATATCTTCAATTATTTTACAATTTGCTAGCGTTTTTCCTTGTTTTTGATAAATTTGATGTATAAATATACTTTTTCGGAAGAAAGTTAGGCGAAGTCTTGCAGAATTTTGGACGAAACCAAGATGGGTGAAATTAGAAAAAATGAGGAACAAAAGTCATTTTTTCACAAATCCGTAACAATAATATGGAAAAAAATACTTAATTTTGCAGCGTATTTCAATAACAGAGGTTAAAGTCTAGCCATTTAGCAGACATTTCCTCACACATTATTAACCAATTTAATAAAAAGGTATGCAAAAAAGATTGCATTTACTTATTGCCATGATGGTACTCTTGGTATCACAGGCAATGGCACAGATTACCACTTCAGGCGTGAATGGCAAGGTTACAGCCAATGGCGAGGATGTCAGTGGAGCCACCGTCACCGCCACTCACCAACCTTCCGGTACAGTTTATCGTGCAGTGACCAACATCGATGGTCGATACACTATTCAGGGTATGCGCCCAGGCGGTCCATACAAGGTTGAAATCTCATACGTAGGTTATGAGCCAAAGACTTTCGAGAAAATCCAGTTGTCTTTGGGCGAAAGCACCAACCTTTCTTGTAAACTTCAGGAAGACGCACAAGTTTTGCAAGATGTGGTCGTAACAGGAAAAGCTGGACTTGCCGCTTCTCGTACTGGCGCAGCAACGAGCATGAATGCACAGCAAATCAATGATATGCCTAGCATCACACACGGAATCGCAGACGTGGCTCGCTTGAACCCACAGTTGACTGTCACCAACTCTGGTACGATGTCATTTGCTGGAACCAACAACAGATATAACAACTTCATGATTGATGGTGCAGCTAACAACGACGTTTTCGGCTTGGCATCTAATGGTAGCAATGGTGGTCAAGCTGGTACTCAACCTGTATCTATGGAAACCATCGAACAAATCCAGATTAGCGTTGCGCCTTTTGATGTTCGCCAAAGTGGTTTCACAGGTGGTGCCATCAATGCTATCACCAAGTCGGGTACCAACCAGTTCCATGGTTCTGCCTATTTCTATGGTTACAACCAAAACTTGATTGGTACAAAATATCCTTATTCTGACGGTACTGGTTACGCTCCTAAATATCAGAAGCAGAACGAGTACAACGCCGGTGTTACGCTCGGCGGTCCTATCATCAAGAACAAGTTGTTCTTCTTTGCTAACTACGAGCACACCAACAAACAATATCCTAACCTCTATGGTCTTGGTTCTAGCTACTCTGCTGTCGATCAGGCACAAGCTACCGACATCCTCAAGATGGTAAAAGATATTGCAGCCAAGCAAGGCTTAGATTACAACTACAATTATGACTCTAAAGATATCTACACGAAGAGCGACAAGGCTGGATTGAAACTTGACTGGAACATCAACGAGTTCAACAAGTTTGCCATTCGATGGAGTATGGTAAGCGCTGAGCAGTTGAGCGGAACAGGTAGCCGCACCTCCCTGAATGCGGAGACATACAGCTATCCATTCAAGAGCACAACCCACTCATTCATCGCAGAGTTGCAGAGCCGTTTCTCACCAGCTGTCAGCAATGAGGCACGTGCTAGCTTCGTAAGAGTACGTGACAATCGAGACATCATCGGCCGTACCCCTATGATTTCTATTTCTGATGTTGGTGGCGGTTCGGTCAATCTCGGCAACGAGCGCAACTCTATGGCAAACTATCTGAACCAAGACGTTTGGACAATAGAAGACAACTTAACTTGGCTCCGTGGTAACCATACTTTCATCTTCGGTACCCACAATGAGATCTACCACTTCAAGAATATGTTCCTTTCAGACTTGTTTGGTTCCTATACATTCAAGGGCTACGACAATTTCAAGGCATATTATGATGACTATATGAACGACCGTTTGGATCCTACCAAGTCATACATGAACCAATATCGTTATGGTCATGCCAACGTAGATGTAACAGGCACCACAAACTGGGCTTCCGAGTTCAGTGCAGGACAATTCGGCATCTATGCACAAGACAAGTGGGCTGCTACAAATAACTTCACATTGACATACGGTTTGCGTTTGGACATTCCTGTATTCTTTGATACTCCTATGGAGAACAAGGACTTCAATGACTGGGCAGCAAAGCATAACTATGACTTGAAGACCAACCGCAGCTTGTCATTTGCTCCAATGGTATCACCACGAGTAGGTTTCCGTTGGGACATCAACAATGACCGTCGCTTCATCCTCCGTGGTGGTGCAGGCGTTTTCACAGGTCGCATTCCATTTGTTTGGGTCAGCAACAACTTCTCAGGAACTGGAGTTCAGATTTCTTCGTATGATAGCAACTACTCAAACACAAAGGGCTTGGAGTTGATTCTCGACCCTAACAAGCAAGAGTCAAACGCTCAAAAGTTGGGAGCCATCACAGGTAACCAGGACGTTGCAGTATGCAGCAAGAACTTTAAGTTCGCCCAGAACCTCCGTCTCAACCTCGGTTTCGACTTTGATTTGTTGGGCATCAATTGGACCGCTGAAGCTATCTATTCCAAGACCTTGAACGATATTATCTACAAGAACCTCGCCATGGAGCAGAGCGGCGAGACCTTCTCTCAGAAGTATGGTTACGAATGGGACAACCGTCCTCTCTACCAGAGCACCGTCAGCGGCACTCCTATCGCAGGCATCTATACTTTGTGCAACACATCCAAGGGTTACACCGTCAACCTCTCCTTAAAGGCAGAGAAGCACTTCAACTTCGGTCTTGACTTGATGGCTAGCTACACATGGACACGCTCTAGAAGCGTAGCAAATGGTGGTTCCTCCGTAGCAAAGAGCAACTGGACCTACCAATATACCTATCGTGATTGCAACAACTTGGAGGTGGGCAACTCTGCATACAACGTGCCTCACCGCATTCAGGCATCCGCTTATTATCACGTGCAATATGGTCATCAAAAGCAATGGCAGACCACCGTTGGCTTGATTTACCAAGGCAAGAGTGGCGCTCCTTATACCTTATATTATTATGGAGACGTCAACGAGGATGGATCTAAGGGCAACGACCTTTTCTACATCCCTACAGACGCACAGATTGACAAGATGAAGTTCGAGCAGCCTTCCAAGAAGGTCAACAACAACTTCACTGCCAAGGTATTCGGCAAGGACTTTGATGGTATATTGACAGAAGAAAGACAGCGTGAGATGTTGAAGGTTTGGATTGCAGACGATTCTTACTTGAGAAATCACCGTGGTGAGTACTACAAGCGATTTGCAGACAACCTAGCTTTCGAGCATCATTTCGACGTACACTTCGCACAGAAGTATAGTTTCAAGGTAGCTGGTCAAATCAACTCCATCGAGTTGAGCTTCGACATCTTGAACGTCGGCAACCTCTTGAACAAGGATTGGGGTCATACCTACGGTGATGGATTTGGAACATATTACTCTCCAGTCAACTACCAAGGTGGTGGTGTTTATCAGTTCACAGGTGCTTACGCATACAAGAACTACAGTGATTACTACAGCCGCTGGCGTGGTCAGATTGGTTTGAAATATACCTTCTAATCAGAAGATTGAGATTTCAAAGAGATAAAATTAAAGGGGATTTCGCAGATGAGCGAAATCCCCTTTTAATATGTTTGAGGCAGCATCCCTTTAACCGAATTCCATAGCTATTGTGCTCTTCCCTTACACAAAAAAGCCTAAGTTCATCTCAAGAGACCGCCTCAATAAACCCTAGGCCCGAAGATGGTGGTTCCCACTCTTACCATGGTAGAACCATGCTTCACTGCTATCTGATAGTCGTGGCTCATACCCCAACTTCTCTCACAGAAAGCATCATCATCGGCAAAATATTTTTTCTTTACTTCATCGAAGAAGTTGGCTGCCGTATCAAACTCGCTGGCAATCTGAGCCTCATCATCGATATGCGAAGCCATCATCATCAATCCGCAAATCTGCACATGTTTCATCTCTCGCCACTCGCCTTCCTCCAAAAGTTGGCGACAAGCATCAAGTGTCAAACCATACTTGGTCTCCTCCTCCGCGATGTGAAGTTCCAAGAGCACCTTCACCACCCTGTCGTGCTTGGCTGCTTGCTTGTTGATTTCCTTTAGAAGTTTCAAGCTATCCACAGCCTCCACCATGGCGATATAAGGAGCGATGTACTTCACCTTGTTGGTCTGAAGATGACCAATGAAGTGCCATTCGATGTTCTTTGGAAGTGTCTCCACCTTCTTGGCAAGTTCCTGTTCATGGCTCTCACCGAAGATGCGCTGCCCTTCCTCGTAAGCCGCCTCGATATATTCATTGGGATGAAATTTGCTGATGGCAACGAGGCGAACGCCATCAGGCAAGTTGCCGAGAACTTCTCGGAGGTTTCCCTTTACATCATAGTCCATAGTAATGTATAATTAATAATGTATTATTAATAATTATCCTTGAACCACTCTATACGATGTTCTTACTCAGCAGTTTTTTCTGCATTTCCCTGCTCATACTCAGGAACGTCGTTTTTCTCTTCCTTCTTCTCGCCAGCGGCATGGTGTTCGAATACATCCATGATAGGTGTCTCGTTGATGCCCACGGTGTCGTAGTCGATCATGGTCTTGCCCATCACCTCATCGATGTATCTCAAGGCACGAGCCAATGACTTCGCCTGAACCAAGTAGGTGACATTGCTGCGCTTCTCCTTCTCAGTCTTCTCATCAATGGTAATAAACTGGAGTTTTGCCTTGTACCACGTGTCGTCGTCATCCACATCGCTGAAGAAAATCTCGCCAAAGGCAGACTTGGTGATACCTGATACATGGAACTCACCACTTACATAAACTGACATCTCATCGATGATGCTGCTCTCAGCCTCTGTAAAAGAAAGTGCATCCACTACGTAAGTCTCAGAAACCACCTTCTCTGTGCCGTCTTCCTGAGTCTTCTGATATTTCACTTTGGTTGTAAACCAAGTACCTGTTCTTGATCTCATAGTCTTTTTTTATATTAGTTATTTATATCTCTTCCAAAACCATCATGTAAATATCCCCAAACGGGGAAAAATCTATGCAAAGATATAAAAAAGAAAGCGTATGAGCAAAATTCATAAGCGTTTTTTATGAAAAAAGTAAAAATCTCACTCCAAGATTCGGCATTTTCATCGAAAATCACTACCTTTGCAACCAAATGCAGATGAAGTGCCACTCTTCTGTCAGAGAAAGACAGGAATGAGGATGAGCTTCTTCTCCACACATTATTATAATAATAGAAGAAATAAGATGCCTGAAATTTCAGTACGCGGTCTTGAAATGCCAGAGTCACCTATCAGAAAGTTGGCTCCTTTGGCTGCCGCAGCCAAAAAACGTGGAATCAAGGTTTACCACCTCAACATTGGTCAACCAGACCTCCCTACCCCTCAATGCGGTCTCGATGCATTGAAGCACATCAACCGTACCATTTTGGAATATTCTCCTAGCCAAGGCTACTTGAGCTATCGTGAGAAGTTAGTGGATTACTACAAGAAATTCAATATCAACGTAACTGCCGATGACATCATTATCACATCGGGAGGTTCTGAGGCCGTACTCTTCTCCTTCATGAGTTGCCTCAACCCTGGCGACGAGATTATCGTGCCAGAACCAGCTTACGCCAACTATATGGCATTCGCCATCTCGGCGGGTGCGAAGATTCGTACCATCGCCACCACCATCGAGGAAGGTTTCTCACTGCCAAAGGTCGAGAAGTTTGAGGAACTCATCAATGAGCGCACTCGTGCCATCTTGATTTGCAACCCAAACAACCCTACAGGCTACCTCTACACACGCCGTGAGATGAATCAGATCCGTGACCTCGTGAAGAAGTACGACTTGTATCTCTTCTCAGATGAGGTATATCGTGAATACATCTACACCGGTAGCCCTTACATCAGTGCCATGCACTTGGAGGGCATAGAGCAGAACACCATCCTCATCGACTCCGTTTCCAAGCGTTACAGCGAGTGCGGTATCCGTGTTGGTGCCCTCATCACCAAGA
>FR893259.1:65635-90299 GCA_000436035.1 Prevotella sp. CAG:732
AAGAATGCCGAGATTCGCAAGGCGGTGATGAAGTTCTGCCAGGCTCGTCTTTCTCCTCCATTGATTGGTCAGATAGTAGCAGAGGCTTCTCTCGATGCCCCTGAAGAATACTATCGTGATGTATATGATGAGTATGTAGAGCGCCGTAAGTGCTTGATTGATGGTCTCAACCGCATTCCTGGCGTTTATTCCCCTATCCCTATGGGTGCTTTCTATACGGTAGCCAAGTTGCCTATCGACGACTCAGACAAGTTCTGCCGTTGGTGCTTGGAGGAATTCAACTACGAGGGCGAGACTGTGATGATGGCTCCAGCCTCTGGTTTCTATACCACCCCAGGCGCAGGTCGCAACCAAGTACGTGTAGCTTACGTCTTGAAGAAGCATGACTTGGAGAGAGCTCTTGTCGTATTGGCAAAGGCACTCGAAGCCTACCCAGGAAGAGTGGAGGACGAAGGACTTTAATAATTAAGAATTAATAATTAATAATTGATAATTGATAATTAGACTTACAGAAAGGGCAACTTTACTCAGAACATAGAAGCAAGCCCTAACGGCGTATGCCAATTATGATTTATTAATTATACATTATACATTAATAATGAATTTTCCTCTTTTTATAGCAAAGAGATTATACAGCGATCAGGGCGACAAACGTAAAGTTTCTCGCCCTGCTATTCATATTGCCGTGGCGGGTGTCGCCATCGGTCTTACCGTCATGATCATCTCCGTCTGTGTGGTCTTGGGATTCAAGCATACCATCCGTGACAAGGTGATAGGTTTCGGAAGCCATATCCAGGTTGCCGACTTCATGACCCTCCAGCAGATGAACCAATACCCAGTGGTGATGAACGACTCCATGATACAGGTCATCAAGAAAGCGCCGGGTGTGAAACACGTGCAGCGATTCGCCATGAAGGAAGGTATCCTCAAGACTGACGAAGACTTCCTCGGAGTGGGTTTCAAGGGCGTTGGACCGGAATGGGACTCCACCTTCATCCACGAGAACATGGTGGAGGGAAGCATTCCTAAGTTTGACGACCAGGCAAGCCACAACAAAATTCTGATTTCCAAGTTGATGGCAGACAAGTTGAGACTGAAGGCAGGACAGCGCATCTTCGCCTATTTCATCGACCACAACGGTGTTCGCACTCGCCGCTTCACCATCTCCGGCATCTATCAGACCAATCTCAAGAAGTATGACGAGGTGATGGTTTATGCCGACCTCTACACCGTCGTCAAACTCAACGGATGGGAAGAGGACCAAGCTAGCGGAGCGGAACTGACCGTGAATGACTTCTATCAGTTGCAGACGACGGAAGACTATATCATCAAGAACATCAATAGAACTGTCGATCAATATGGCGAGACCTACAGCAGTGCCACTATCAAGGAACTGAACCCTCAGATATTTCAATGGCTCAGCCTGATGGACCTCAATGTATGGGTCATTCTTGGTCTAATGCTTGCTGTGGCAGGCGTGACGATGATCAGCGGTTTGCTCATCATCATCTTGGAACGCACCTCGATGATTGGTGTAATGAAAGCGTTGGGAGCCAGAAACAATACCATTCGCCACACCTTCCTTTGGTTTGCTGCTTTTATCATCGGCAAGGGATTGCTCTATGGCAATATCTTGGCATTCGCCATCCTGCTGATACAGAAATACACCGGACTGGTGAAATTGGATGCACAGACGTATTACGTGAGCACTGTTCCAATAGAGTTCAATTGGATTTACATCATTGCGCTCAACGTAGCCACCTTGCTCATCAGCGTCTTCATCCTCGTAGCCCCAAGCTATCTCATCTCACACATTCATCCTGCAAAGTCTATGAGATACGAATAGAAGGAGTGTAGCAGAGAATCTTCTTTGAAGAATACAAATACCATATAGTTTTTTGTCTTATAAGTGTCCTATTCGGGGCAATCTAAGGCAAAAAACTATATTTTTTTATGCGTTTCGCAAATTAGTGCACATTTTATTTTGTACTGTGCAGAATTTGTGGTATCTTTGCACAAAATTTTCTAAATTGTGCAATGAATTCAATACCAAGTTTCAACTCGTATATTGAGCAAAGCATCATCAAGAACTGGAACCTTGATGCGCTCACCGATTACAAGGGCGCCACGTTGCAGTATCACGATGTAGCTAGAAAAATAGAGAAACTTCACATATTGTTCGAGAACAGTGACGTGAAGAAAGGCGACAAGATTGCTGTATGTGGTAGAAATAGTAGTCAGTGGGCGGCAGCCTTCCTGGCCATCATCACGTATGGTGCAGTTGTCGTACCTATTCAAAACGAATTTAAGCCCGAACAAATCCATAACATCGTCAACCATAGCGAGAGTAAGCTTCTTTTTGTTGGTGATGTCGTGGCTACGGAAATCAACACCGATGAAATGCCTTCACTTGAAGGTGTCATCTATCTTCCTGATTTTTCTTTGGTTCTCTCTCGTTCAGAGAAGTTGACTTACGCCAGAGAAAACCTCAATGCCATCTTCGGTCATAAATACCCTAAGTTCTTCAGAGCCGAACACATCCATTATCACGTGGACGACCCTGAGGAATTGGCTATGATCAACTATACCAGTGGTACTACGGGGTTCTCCAAGGGCGTGATGCTGCCTTATCGTGCCTTGTGGGGCAACCTCGACTATATGATGGGCAGCATGGCACCAAAGATAGGAAAGAACTGCAACATATTGGTATCGCTGCCGATGGCACACATGTATGGTTTGATGGCGGATGTCATCTTCAACATGGTGCTGGGCAACCATATCTTCTTCCTCACCCGACTTCCTAGCCCAAGCCTCATCGCACAGGCGTTCACGGAAATCAAGCCAGCCATCATCTTTGCTGTGCCATTGGTGGTCGAGAAGATTGTCAGAAAGAAGATATTCCCTCTCATTCAGACCAACAAGATGAAGCTCCTTATGAACATGCCAGTCATCAACAAGCGCATTCGTGAGAAGATACGTGAGTTCGTACTCAAGGAGTTTGGCGGAAACGCATACCAGGTCGTAGTGGGTGGTGCTCCACTCAACAAGGAAATCGAGAATTTCTTCCTCAGCATTGGCTTCCCTATCGCCATGGCATACGGAACGACTGAGACCGCTCCATTCATCACCTTCGCCAACCAAGACGAATACGTGGCAGGCAGTTGCGGTATCGCTGTGAAGCACATGGCTGTGAAGGTATTGAGCGACAACCCTGAGATAGTGCCTGGCGAACTCGTATGCCGAGGCATCAACGTGATGAAGGGCTACTACAAGAACCAAGAAGCCACAGACACCGTCATCGACAAGGACGGATGGTTCCATACAGGCGACCTGGCTACCATCAGCAAGGATGGACATTTCTTCGTGAAGGGACGCAGCAAGAACATGCTCCTGGGACCTAATGGACAGAACATCTATCCAGAAGAAATCGAAGACAAGCTCAATTCCATGGCCATGGTCAACGAGAGCATCGTGCTCCAGAAGGGTGACAAACTCGTAGGACTGGTACATCCGGATATGGATGAGGCAGAGTCGCTCGGCTTCACCCAGGAAGACATCGAGGCCATCATGGAGCAGAACCGCAAGGCGCTCAACGAACAGATGCCTTCCTTCGCCAAACTGTCACGCATCCAACTGCATGACAAGGAATTTGAGAAAACAGCAAAAAAATCAATTAAACGATACCTATATCAGGATGCCATCTAAAGACAAGACGTCTCTAAAAAAAAGCATGCTGACATAGGACTTAGTAAAAGCAAAGAAGTATGGAGATACCTAGCTTTAACGCATTGATCCAAAAGAGCATCATCGATCATTGGGATTTGGATGCTCTGACCGACTACAAGGGAGCTACCTTGCAGTATCACGATGTGGCTCGCAAAATCGAGAAACTACACATCATGTTCGAGAATTCTGGTGTCGTCAAGGGTGACAAGATTGCCCTCTGCGGTCGCAACAGTGCCAACTGGGCAGTAGCATTCCTCGCTACCCTCACCTATGGTGCCGTAGCCGTACCTATCCTGCATGAGTTCATGCCCGACCAGATACACAACATCGTCAACCACAGCGAGGCAAAGCTTCTCTTCGTGGGTGACGTTGTGGCTACCCAGATAGATGCCACCAAGATGCCTGACCTAGAGGGTATCATCTACATCCCAGACTACTCGCTCGTCGTATCACGCACCGACAAGTTGACTTACGCTCGTGAGCACCTCAACGAGATGTTTGGCATCAAGTATCCTAAGTATTTCCGCAAGGAGCACGTCAACTACTACATGGAGCAAAGTCCAGACGAGTTGGCGCTCATCAACTATACCAGTGGAACCACAGGTTTCTCCAAGGGTGTGATGGTACCTTACCGTGCACTTTGGAGCAATGCTGACTTTGCCGAGGATGTATTGGGCAAGACCATCAATGCTGGCGACTCAGTCATCAGTATCCTTCCGATGGCTCACATGTATGGTATGGCATTTGAGTTCGTCTTCGAGTTCATCAAGGGTTGCCATGTCTATTATCTCACTCGCATCCCTAGCCCAGCCATCATCGCCGAGGCATTTGGTCGCATCAAGCCTGCCATCATCATAGCCGTGCCTCTCGTTATCGAGAAGATCATTCGCAAGAAGGTGTTCCCTAAGATACAGAACAATCGCATGCGCCTGCTGCTCAACATGCCTGTTATCAGCAAGAAGGTACGCGAGAAGATTTGCGAGCAGGTAACCAACGCTTTCGGTGGCAATTTCTATGAGGTCATCATTGGCGGTGCTGCCTTCAACCAAGAGGTGGAGACCTTCCTCCATAGCGTAGGCTTCAAATATACCG
Source organism: Prevotella sp. CAG:732 (assembly GCA_000436035.1). Lineage (GTDB taxonomy): Bacteria > Bacteroidota > Bacteroidia > Bacteroidales > Bacteroidaceae > Prevotella. The sequence goes on from FR893259.1 coordinate 70,454, forward strand.
TAGGATATGGAGCCACCGAGTGTGCACCTATCATCTGCTACGAGGATTACAAGCACTTCGTACCGGGCTCTTGCGGCAAGTCTGCCAAGAACATGATGGTTCGCATCGACAGTCCTGACCCAGAGAATATCCCGGGCGAGATTCTTGCCAAGGGTCCTAACGTGATGCTCGGCTATTACAAGAATGAGGAGGCTACCAAGACTACCATCGACAAGGACGGATGGTATCACACGGGCGACCTCGGTCTGATGGATGGCGACGGCAACGTCTTCATCAAGGGTCGTAGCAAGAACATGCTCTTGGGCGCTAATGGACAGAACATCTATCCTGAGGAGATTGAGGACAAGCTGAACTCGCTGGCACTCGTCAATGAGAGCGTAGTTATACAGAAGGGCGAAAAGCTCATCGGTCTCGTTCATCCAGACTTCGATGAAGCACAATCCCTCAACCTTGGCAGAAAGGAATTGGAGGACATCATGGAGCAAAACCGTGTGGAACTCAACAGCATGATACCAGCCTACAGCAAGGTATCAGAGATTCGCATCCATGATGAGGAATTTGAGAAGACTCCAAAGAAGAGTATCAAACGCTTCCTCTACACGGCGGAGTAAAGTTAAGTGAAGAACGAAGAGTGAAGGAAAAAGGGCAATCAATTGGATAAACCAACTGATTGCCCTTTTTATGTAACGAATTTTTCTTTTATATGAGAACTCCCGAACGGATGCGAGACAAAGTCTCTGGCGTCATCTGCAAGTAATTGGCGATATACGTGAGCGGCGCACGAAGCACCACTTGCGGATTCAAGTCGCAGAGACGTTTGTATCTGTTAGGAGCCGATTCAAAGCGAACGAGGTCGGCATGAATCTGAGATTGTATCAAACTCTCCTCCAATATCTTACGATAAAGCATCTGAATATTGACGTTGCGCATCGCAGCCGCCTCCAGACGAGCCTTCGGCAACGCATAGACCAATGTTGGTTCCAATGCCTCCACTTGCAAACGAGTAGGTTCCTCCTTGAACAAGCTCTCTATGCACATGAATATCGAGTGATCGACGCCCAAGTGCTCGGTCACTTCCTTACCATTCTTGAAATAGAACTGGCGTATCAAGCCTCGCTCTATATAAGAGATGTTACGGCATATCTCCCCTTCCTGCAAAATCTTTTCGCCCTTACCATACTTGATAGGTACCAAAAGACTTTCCAAGACATCCAACTCCTCATGAGTCATCGTACTGTACTTACGGGCGAGCTCTCTTGCGATGTCTCGCGTCAGGGGCATGTTCTTAAATTCTGGCATTTTGCATATCCTCCTTTTTTATATCCCCCAGGTGAATAAACAGATGAGGGAAGGTTATTGATTTGTTTGTTAGTCGAGTTTGAGCACGGCAAGGAATGCCTTCTGAGGCACCTCCACATTACCGATTTGCTTCATACGTTTCTTACCCTTCTTCTGTTTCTCCAACAGTTTGCGTTTACGGCTCACGTCACCACCATAACACTTCGCAGTTACGTCCTTACGCACCTGCTTGATGGTCTCACGAGCCACAATCTTGGCTCCGATAGCTGCCTGGATGGCGATGTCGAACTGCTGACGTGGAATCAAGTCCTTCAACTTCTCGCACATTCTGCGACCGAAGGTCACGGCATTGTCACGATGGGTCAAGGTAGATAGGGCATCCACTGGCTCACCATTGAGCAAGATGTCGAGTTTCACAAGGTCAGAATGACGGAAACAGTCGATATGATAATCAAACGAAGCGTAACCCTTGGAGATACTCTTCAGTTTGTCGTAGAAGTCAATCACAATCTCACCGAGAGGCAACATGAAGTGGAGTTCCACACGATTACCACTCACATATTCCTGGTTGATGAGTTCGCCTCGCTTGTCCAAGCAAAGCTTCATGATAGGACCAATATAGTCGGTAGCAGTAATGATGGTAGCACGGATGTATGGCTCCTCAATATGATCGATCATCGTAGGGTCTGGCAATCCCGAAGGATTGTGTACTTCCTTCTCTCCACCCTGCTTGTCATATACCATATAGGATACGTTAGGAACGGTGGTGATGACGTCCATATTAAACTCTCGGTCGAGACGTTCCTGCACAATCTCCATGTGAAGCAAACCCAAGAAACCACATCGGAAGCCGAAGCCCAAAGCCACAGAACTCTCTGGCGAGAAAGTAAGGGATGCATCGTTGAGTTGCAATTTCTCCAGCGATGCACGCAAGTTCTCGTAATCGCTAGGGTCGATAGGATAAACACCGGCAAACACCATCGGCTTCACCTCTTGGAATCCAGCGATAGCTTGTTCACAAGGACGGGCGATATGCGTGATAGTATCTCCCACCTTCACCTCGGTAGCATTCTTGATACCAGAGATGATGTAACCTACCTCACCGGTGGAGAGCTCGTTGCGTGGTATCATATCCATCTTCAGCACGCCTACCTCATCAGCATCATATTCCATGCCAGTGTTGAAGAACTTCACCTTATCACCCTTGCGGATGGTACCATTCTCTATCTTGAAGTAAGCAATGATACCACGGAAGGAGTTGAACACGGAGTCGAAGATCAAGGCTTGCAATGGAGCCTTTGGGTCGCCCTCCGGATGGGGAATACGATTGACCACAGCCTCCAAGACATCTTCTACGCCCTCACCGGTCTTACCCGAAGCACGAAGGATGTCCTCATGCTTGCAACCGATGAGATCAACAATTTCGTCCTCTACCTCTTCAGGCATAGCAGAAGGCATGTCTATCTTGTTGATAACAGGAATGATTTCCAAGTCGTGCTCGATAGCCATGTAGAGGTTGGAGATGGTTTGCGCCTGCACACCTTGGGTAGCATCCACGACCAAGAGCGCTCCCTCGCAAGCTGCGATGGAACGTGAAACCTCGTAAGAGAAATCGACGTGTCCCGGAGTATCAATGAGGTTGAGGATATAGGTTTGCCCATCCTTTGCCTTGTACTCCATCTGGATTGCGTGGCTCTTGATGGTGATACCACGCTCACGTTCTAGGTCCATGTCGTCTAGCATCTGACCCTCAGTGATCTTGATGGTCTGAGTTTTCTCCAACAATCGGTCTGCCAAGGTACTTTTACCATGGTCAATATGTGCGATAATGCAAAAATTTCGTATCTTGTTTATATTCTCCATATAATATTTCTTCCTTATAAAGTGCAAAATTACCTTATTTTTAGCAAATTACCAAATTTTTGGGTAAGATTTTGCCTTCTATTGTACATTTTCATATGAAAAGAAAGTTCTTCACTATGATGACGATATTTCATAATATACCATTTTAGAAACGATTTTCTATCATGAAGCTATGCTCATTTATCCATTCTCAATTCTCTTTTTCATTTCCAACAAAAAAAACTATTCTTGATTTTGGAATGGAGAATTAACCTATATTTAATGGTCAAACAACAAAACATATTTAGTTTAATAACTCTATATACATAAAAAGCATACTCTACGAGACTCGTCTTGAAATTGATTATGCATTGTTACATAAAAAGTCCTCCCTGCCATCACTGTTGTTCTATGGCAAGAAGGACTACTATCTTTGTTTCTATCAAGAAGGAAGAAACAACATCAGTATGCCCCAAACGGAATGTTAGGCAAGATATGCCGATGTTGTCTTCTACCATTTTTACTCATATTTGAATCGCCAAATCTGATAGTTTCCCACATTGTTACCTCTATCAGATACAAAATAGATATAGCCATCTGTGGTCCAATATGGCTGACCATCATACGATTTGTTGATTGTAAGTTGAGTTAGATTGTTGCCATCCACATCAATCACATAGAGGTCAGCATCTTTTTTATCTTTCTTTGAAGACTGGAAAACAAGGCGAGTACCATCAGGACTCCAACGAGGATTTAAGGCAAATCCCTTTTTAGCATCAGTTAACTGTACCTGCTCACTTCCATCAATGTTCATAATCCAAATACTAGTGCTCTTTGCATCGCTAGAATACTTAACGTATGCGATGCGTTTACCATCTGGGGAGAAGCAAGGTTGATACCCATTGCCTAAGAGTACGTTTTCACCTGTCTTCAAGTTTCTCAACCAAATTTCACTGTTTTCTACCACAATAGTGCTATAGCCGAAGCCAAAGAATGAAGCAAAGTTTGCTTTTGAATAATAAGAACGCTGAATTTTGTCATAAACAAGCAAATTGCCTTCTTTATTAAAACTTGGGTACTCCTCAAATGCATCAGTACTTTCAGTGATTTGCGACAAAGCCTTGCCCTTGCTATCAAACATGGTATATATATCAGCTGAAGAAGCACCATCTTGTCTACAACTAAAAGCAATCTTACCTGTAGCTGGGTTGTAACAAGGAGTGCGGTTGTTGTTTTTACCACTGGTCTTTTGTGACATAGCAGCAGAGAAAGGATTGTCCTTCTTATAAATGTTGAAATACTTACCATTCTCTCTTACACTGAAGAATAGCGCAGAACCATTGTCACCGCCAAATGGATCTAAGCAAGGTTCCTGATTATCAGTCACTTGCGTCAATGTCGCAAGGTTTTCACCGGTCATCGTAATGGCCAACTTCTTCTTAGCAGCAGTTGACAAGGCTACACATGCCAACAACCCGACAAATAATACTTTCTTCATAAGCTACGTTTTTATAAATTATTTAAGTAATATGCTAATTAAGAAGAATACCACATTCTAATTAAAAGGGTATTAATTGAAATTGTAGGCAAAGATAAGACAAAATAATCAAACTACCAAATAAAAATCAAAAAAATCTATATTTTTCTCATTATTTTTTTGAAGTATCGGCATAATTCCGTGGTAAAATGTTAATTTCACCTCTAATAATAATAAGTTGTCTTAAGTTTCTAATCTAAACCTTGGTTCTTCCAAATATTTGCTGTAACTTTGCAAAAGCAATGCATACACCAACGCAGAGAAATCTGCAAAAACAACAAACGAAAGAATGAAAAAAATCATATTGAGTTTGATAGCCATCATTTGCATGGCATCTTGCACCGAGTCGATAGAGGACAAGGCGGCTCGCGAGGCAAAGGAATACACAGAGAAGGTATGTCCTACCCCATTCGTCAACGATGCCAGGACCGACAGCGCAGCCTTCGACAAGGGCAGCCGCACCTACACCTACTACGTCACGCTACGTGGCAAGATAGACAATTCTCTGCTCATCAAAGCCAACCAAAAGAAGTTGCATGATGCACAGAAGCAATCCCTCGACAACAATCCTGGACTGTTGAAGTACAAGGAGGCTCACTTCGCCTTCCGTGTCATCTATCGTTCTGCGAAAGACCCTAAAGTTGTGCTGATGGATGAGACTTTCAAGTACTAAGCAAACAGGAAAGCCCCAGCATAGTAAACACAAAAGCCCCAGCATGTAAAAATAAATACATGCTGGGGCTTTCTGTTTCTAGCCACTTTTTAGAACTTACATCCCTAGGGATTTTTTGCTCCCTAGTTAGGTAAAATTTCACGCCTAGTTAGGTATGAATTTTTCCCTAACTAGGAAAAAATCAAAGTGGTACTAGGCTACAATCCCATCTGCTCCAAGGCAGTGGCAAGTTGATCGGGACAACTTGTCAATTTATTTCCACAGCGGATGCCTTTCAAACGTTTCTTCACCTCTGCTGCCTTCATACCTTGCACCAAAGAGCAAATGCCCTTAGTATTGCCATCGCAACCACCGATAAACTGCACTTCCTCCACATTGCCCTCATCATCCACTGAGATGTTGATAAACTTGGAGCAAGTACCTTGCGTCTGATAAGTCACCTTTGTCAGGTGCTTCTTGTTGTCATTCTTTAGCATAACGTTCCCTCCAAAATTTAAAAAGAGGGATGTCTCTTCCAAGAAATCCCTCTTCTATTGATATATCAATATATTGTTCTGATGATTATTCTGCGTCTGCAGGAATCTCTGGCTTCATGTTAGTATAGACAGTCTGAACATCGTCAAACTCCTCCAACTTCTCCACCATCTTGTCGATAGTCTCACGCTCCTCAGGAGTTACATCCTTCAAGTCGTTAGGAATGTAGGTGAACTCAGCACCTGTTACCTCGAAGCCCTCAGCCTCCAAATGCTTCTGGATTTCGCCGAAGCTTGTTGGAGCACCGTAGATAGTGATTTCGTCGTTCTCCTCATCCTCATCGAACTCATCCTCTACTCCGTAGTCGATCAAGTCGAGAATCATCTCGTCCATATCCAAGCCTTCCTTCTTCTTGAATGTGAAGACAGCTTTGTGGTCGAAAAGGAATGAGAGAGAACCTGTAGTACCGAGGTTACCGCTGAACTTGTTGAATACAGAACGAACGTCGGCTACGGTACGAGTGGTGTTGTCGGTCAAAGTGTCAACGAAGACAGCTACTCCGTGAGGACCATATCCCTCGTATGTTACCTCCTTGTAATCGCTAGTGTCCTTACCCATCGCATTCTTGATGGCACGGGCGATGTTATCCTTAGGCATGTTCTCACGCTTACAGTTAGCGATGATAGCACGCAATGTTGGGTTGTTCTCTGGCTCTGGACCGCCTGCCTTTACTGCGATAGCGATCTGCTTGCCCAACTTAGTAAATGTCTTGGCCATGTGGCCCCATCTTTTCAGCTTTGTAGCTTTACGATATTCAAATGCTCTTCCCATTGGAATAAATTTTTAAATGTTTATCGTTTTGTTTCTAATAATTATCTCAATTCTGCATTCAACTTACCAGTCAAGTTGGCGATGAGCTTCTTCATGATAGCCTCAATCTGCTTGTCATTCAGAGTCTTCTCCTCATCCTGGAGGATGAAGTTGACTGCATAGCTCTTCTTGCCTGCTGGCAAGTTCTTACCCTCATAGACATCGAAGAGAACAACACTCTTGAGGAGTTTCTTCTCGGTCTGACGGGCAATCTGCTCTATCTGCTCAAACTCTACGTTCTTGTCAACCAAGAGAGCCAAGTCGCGGCTTACAGATGGATACTTGCTGATGTCTGTGTAAGTGAGGTTCACCTTCTTGATAGCCTTCATCAAGTTGTCCCAGTGTACATCGGCATAGAATACATCCTGCTCGATGTCGAAAGCCTTCTTCAACTTGTGGCTCAAGATACCCAACTCTACCAATACCTTGCCTGCACGTGTCTCATACTGCACGCCCTTGGAGAAGATATTGTTGTCGCTGTGCTTCACTACCACGTTGTTGAATGGCATACCCACACGACGGAGGATGTTCTCTACCACCGCCTTCAACTCGTAGATGCTGCTCTGCTCATCAGCATGAGCCCAGTTGCCCTCTACTCGCTTACCTGTGATGAAGAGAGAGATGTGACCTTCCTGGTTGTAACCCTTGATAGGATTCTCGGCATCCCACTTCTCCTTATTATATATATAGGTGTTACCTACCTCGAAGAACTTCAAGTTGGCACTCTTGTGGTTGATGTTGCGAGATACACTCTCCAAACCACCAAACAACATGGTCTGACGCATCACACCGAGGTCAGCGCTCAATGGATTCATCACCTTCACGGTATGCTCATCAGGATACTTATTGAGGTCGAAGTCTGTATAGTAGCTAGCCTTGGTCAAGGAGTTGTTCAAGATCTCCAAGAAGCCCTCGCCTACCAACTGCTCTGCCACGATGTTCTGGGTATGATAGTGCTTGTCTTCCTCACCTTGAACGGTCAAAGAGCTCTTCAACTGGGTAGGAATCTCGACATTGTTGTAGCCATAGATACGGAGGATATCCTCTACCACGTCGCAAGGACGCTGAACATCCACACGGTATGGAGGAACGAGGAGGTCAAGTCCCTCTGCATCTTCCTTCACAATCTTCATCTCCAAAGAAGTAGCGATGCTCTTGATGGTCTCGGCACCAATCTCCTTACCGATGAGACGATGAGCGTACTCATAGTTCAAGCGAACAGGGAATTCCTGGATAGGCTCTGGATATACATCCTTGATTTGCATAGAAATCTTACCGCCAGCCAACTGCTTGCAGAGGATGGCAGCTTGTTTGAGAGCATAAATCTGTCCGTTTGGATCAACGCCACGCTCGAAACGATAGCTAGCATCAGTACTCAAACCATGACGGCGTGCGCTCTTGCGAATCCAAGTTGGGTGGAAGTAAGCACTCTCCAAAACCACGCTCTTGGTTGTCTCGTAAGTACCAGAACCCTTGCCACCGAAGATACCGGCGATACACATAGGCTCCTCGGCATTGCAGATGCTCAAGTCGTGCTCACCAAGGGTGTGCTCCTCGCCATCGAGGGTGACAAACTTGGTTCCCTCTGGTTGGGTGCGAACGACAATCTTATGACCTGTAACCATGTCGGCATCGAAGCAGTGCAAAGGCTGACCGTATGCCATCATGATATAGTTGGTGATATCCACGATATTGTTGATAGGACGCAAGCCGATGATGTTCAACTTGTCCTGCAACCACTTAGGGCTTTCCTTTACCTCGCAGTCGGTGATGCTGACGCAAGCATAACGCTTGCAAGCATCGGTATTATGAATCTCCACCTCGATAGGAAGGTCCTCGTTATCTACGACAAACTCATCGCAAGAAGGGCGATGCAAAGAAGTCTGATAACCATTCTGCTTCAACCAAGCATAGAGGTCACGAGCCACACCATAGTGACCGAGCGCATCGGCACGGTTGGCAGTGATGTCAATCTCGATGAGCCAGTCGCTCTCCAAGTGGTAGTACTCAGCAGCAGGCTGACCTACAGGAGCATCCTCAGGGAGCACGATGATACCAGCGTGGTCGGTTCCCACACCAATCTCATCCTCGGCACAAATCATACCGAAGCTCTCTACGCCACGAAGCTTGCTTTTCTTGATTGTAAAACTCTGGTCGCCGTCGTAAAGCACGCAGCCCAAGTCGGCTACGATTACCTTCTGACCTGCTGCCACGTTAGGAGCACCGCAGACAATCTGCTGTGGCTCGCCCTTGCCCAAGTCAACGGTTGTCACATGGAGGTGGTCGCTGTTAGGATGCATCTCGCATGTCAATACTTTACCCACGTAAAGACCTTTCAATCCACCCTTGATGGACTGAACTTCTTCCAAAGCGTCAACTTCGAGACCGCAAGAGGTCAGCGCGTCCGCTGTCTCCTGGGGTGTCAAGTCGAAATCGACGTATTCTTTAAGCCATTTGTAAGAAACGTTCATTATAATGATTTTTATTGTATTCTCTAAAACTTTGCAAAATTACAAAAAAAACTACATTTAGACGAAAATTCGGGCGTATATTTGCACTTATTAAAAGTTTAGCTCTATTTTTCGGCTCTTTGCCTAGAAAAAAATCGCAAGTGCCAGCATCGTCAGTTAATGCTAGTACTTGCGATTAAAAATGAAGTTGCTCTTTTATTCAAAGACCTCGTCAATTCCATTTCCGCCGAAATCATCATCGTTGGCATTCTTGTCGCAAGGGTTGTAATCCTCTGGAATATCGAACGGAACGGTCGGATCATAGCCGAGCGACGTATCGGCATATACTTTCTTCATGAAGATAGCCCAGATAGGAAGTGCCATCGTGGCTCCCTGTCCCATGTTCATGGAGTCGAAATGGATGTCGCGGTCCTCGCCTCCTACCCAACAGCCGGTTACCAACTGTGGCGTGAAGCCGATAAACCAACCATCGCTATTATTGTTGGTAGTACCCGTCTTGGCACCGATCTGTCCCTCCAGGTTGTAGCGATAACGCAAGCGACCAGCCGTACCATTATCGACCACGCCCATCAGCATTGTCAGCATCTTCATCGCATTATCGGCGCTAATCACCTCATTCATACGAGGTTGGAAGGTGGCGATGGTATTGCCCTCATTGTCCTCGATGCGGCTCACAAACATCGGTGCCGTGCGGATGCCATGGTTGGCAAATACGGTGTAGGCACTCACCATCTCGCTCACGCTCACCTCGCATGGTCCGAGGCAGAGACTCATGGAAGCATGGATGTCTGGATTATGGATGCCGTAGTCGTGGAGCAACTGTACAAACTGTGAAGGATTCAACTTGCTCATCAGATAAGCACTGATCCAGTTGTTACTCTGTGCCAATCCCCACTTCAGCGGCACCATCTGTCCATAGCGGGCATGATTGGCATTGCGAGGCGTCCAAGGCTTGCCTGCCACAATGTAGGTTTGCTGGCGGTTAGGCGCATAGTCACAAGGCGTGAATCCATTCTCCATCGCCAAACTGTAGAGGAACGGTTTGATGGTAGAACCCACCTGTCGGCGACCCAAGCTCACCATGTCGTACATGAAATGAGGATAGTCCAAGCCTCCCACATAAGCCTTGACGGCACCCGTCTTTGGATCCATGCTCATAAAACCACTCCGCAAGAATTCCTTGTAATAACGGATAGAATCGAGCGGACTCATCAGCGTGTCGATGTCACCGTGATAAGTAAACACGGTCATCTCTATCTTCTGCCTGAACGCTTGGTTGATTTCACCTGGCGTATAGCCTGCCGCCTTCATTGTGCGCCATCGCTCACTCTGGGTGATGGAGCGATTCAAGATGGCACGTATCTGCTTCGGTGTCAACTTATCCGAGAATGGAGAGCTAGGCTTCGGTTTGTTCTCCTTGTCGAAAGCAGGCTGCAAGTATCGAGCCACATGCTGATAGACAGCCTCCTCGGCATATCGCTGCATACGACTGTCGATGGTCGTGAACACCTTCAAGCCATCGGAATATACATTGTAAGGACTTCCGTCTTTTTTAAAGTTCTTGTTGCACCAGCCATACAGTGGGTCTGAGTCCCAGGCAATAGAGTCGGCCACAAACTGCACGTAGTTCCACGAAGGATAGTCGGTACGGGCTGGGCGCTTCGCCATCATATATTGGCGGAGGAACTCACGAAGATAAGTGGCAGAGCCATCCTTATGGTCGGTACGATGGAAGTTGAGCGTAAGTGGCTCGTTACTATACTGTTCATACTCACTGCGGTCAAGATACCCCGCCTTCACCATCTGCGACAACACCACATTGCGACGCGCCTTGGCACGTTCGGGATAGCGCACCGGATTGAAAAGCGATGGATTCTTGCAAAGACCGATGAGCATGGCAGCTTCACAAACTGTCAAGTCCTTAGGCTCCTTATTAAAATAGGTATTGGCAGCCGTTTTGATACCGACCGCATTGTGTAGGAAGTCAAAATAGTTGAGATAGAGGGCGATGATTTCCTGCTTGGTGTAATATCTCTCCAACTTGATGGCAATCACCCACTCTATCGGTTTTTGGAAGATGCGCTGCGTCGTGCTCTGGGCATTGCTGCTATACAACTGCTTCGCCAATTGCTGGGTGATGGTAGAACCTCCACCAGCATTGGCTTGCCCCAAGAGTCCACGCTTGACGATGGCACGCCCCAAGGCACGATAGTCGATGCCTGAATGTTCATAGAAACGCTCGTCCTCGGTAGCAACAAGTGCCTGGACTAGATAAGGCGACATCTTATTATAAGGTATAACGATACGATTCTCCTTGTTCAGGTTCCACGTACCCAAAACTTTGCCATCCGATGAATACACCTGGGTGGCAAAGCGGTTGATAGGATTCTGCAAATCCTCGATGTCGGGCATGTAGCCAATCAAGCCAAACCAGATGGCGAAGAAGCCAGCTACCACACTCAAAATACCAGCGAGCAAGAGTGCCCACAATATATGTACGAAACGTTTTCTCATTTCGATTTCAACTTAATTTCACTTATGTTTCATTAATAATTTGTGCAAAATTACATAAAACTTTCGAATAATCGCACATATTATGAAAAATTATATGTAACTTTGGGGGCGATTTAAAACATTCAATCAAAATTCAAATGGAAAAACATAATTTTGTGACGATTGCCGACCTTTCCAAGGAGAAGTTGATGTATCTCTTGGAAATGGCGCAAGAGTTTGAAAAGCATCCTAACAGGGAGTTGCTGAAGGGAAAGGTTGTCGCAACCCTTTTCTTCGAGCCTTCTACTCGCACTCAACTTAGTTTCCAAACAGCAGCCAACCGCCTTGGCGCTCGTGTCATCGGCTTCTCTGACGCCAAGACTTCCAGCACCACCAAGGGCGAGACACTCAAGGACACCATCCTTATGGTGAGCAACTATGCTGATGTCATTGCCATGCGCCACTTCATCGAGGGTGCCGCCCAGTATGCCAGCGAGGTAGCTCCGGTGCCTATCGTCAATGCCGGCGACGGTGCCCACATGCACCCTTCCCAGTGTTTGCTCGACCTCTACTCCATCTACAAGACCCAAGGTACTTTGGAGAACCTAAACATTTATCTCGTAGGCGACCTAAAGTACGGACGTACCGTCCACTCCCTCATCACGGCCATGCGCCACTTCAACCCAACATTCCACTTTATCGCTCCTAAGGAACTCGCCATGCCACAAGAGTACAAGCTCTATTGTCAGCACCATGGCATCAAGTACGTGGAGCACGAGGACTTCAACGAGGATGTCATCGCTGGTGCCGACATTCTCTACATGACACGTGTACAGAAGGAGCGTTTCAGTGACTTGATGGAATACGAGCGTGTGAAGAACGTATATATCCTGAAGCGTGAGATGCTCTCCAAGGCGAAGGACAACATGAAAATCATGCACCCACTGCCTCGTGTCAACGAGATAGCATACGATGTCGATGATGACCCACATGCTTACTACATCCAGCAGGCACAGAATGGTCTCTATGCTCGTGAAGCCATCTTCTGCCACTGCCTCGGCATCACACTCGATGATGTCAAGAATGACAAGACTATCATTGGGTAATGTAATTAAGAATTAATAATTTATAATTAAGAATTAATAATTCATGGGAAATAATAAAAGCGAATTAGTGGTTGCCGCCATTGAGAATGGTACGGTAATCGACCATATACCTGCCGAAAAGACTTACCAGGTAGTCAACCTCCTGCAACTGGAGAAAATGGACACCCCAGTCACCATCGGCTACAACTTGCCTTCCAAGAAGATTGGCAAGAAGGGCATCATCAAGGTTGCCAACAAGTATTTCACAGACGAGGAAATCAACCGCCTCTCCGTTGTAGCCCCTAACATCGGTCTGAGTATCATCAAGGACTACGAGATCGTGGAGAAGAAGACGGTCAAGACTCCAGACACACTGAAGGGCATCGTGAAGTGCAACAACCCTAAGTGCATCACCAACAATGAGCCTATGGCTACCATCTTCCACACAGTAGATAAGGCACTCGGCATCGTTCGCTGCCACTATTGCGACAAAGAGCAGCAGTTGGGCAAGGTGGAGCTTTGCAAGTAACATCATATTAACATCATAAATATAAGAGCCAATGGAAAAAGATCAAGAGATTTTCGACCTGATCGAAAGAGAACATCAGCGTCAGCTGAAAGGTATGGAGCTGATTGCTTCAGAAAACTTTGTGAGTGACGAGGTGATGAACGCGATGGGTTCATACCTGACCAACAAGTACGCAGAGGGACTCCCAGGCAAGCGTTACTATGGCGGTTGCCAAGTGGTGGATATCGTAGAGAACCTTGCCATCGAGCGTGTCAAGAAACTCTTCAATGCTGAGTATGCCAACGTGCAGCCTCACTCTGGTGCACAGGCCAACGCTGCCGTCCTCCTCGCAGTTTTGAAACCAGGCGACACCTTCATGGGATTGAACCTCGACCACGGTGGTCACCTCTCTCATGGCAGCCGTGTCAACACCTCTGGTATCCTCTACAACCCTATCGGCTACAACCTCAACAAGGAGACTGGGCGTGTGGATTACGATGAGATGGAGAAGTTGGCTCTTGAGCACAAACCTAAGTTGATTATCGGTGGCGGCAGCGCCTATAGCCGTGAGTGGGATTATGCTCGTATGCGCAAGATTGCCGATGAGGTAGGTGCCTTGTTGATGATTGATATGGCACACCCTGCAGGTTTGATTGCTGCCGGTTTGCTCGACAACCCATTGAAATATGCTCATATCGTAACTTCTACTACTCATAAGACCCTCCGTGGTCCTCGTGGCGGTATCATCCTCATGGGCAAGGACTTCGACAATCCTTGGGGCTTGACCACCAAGAAGGGCGAGGTGAAGAAGATGAGCATGTTGCTCAACTCTGCCGTATTCCCTGGCACACAGGGCGGTCCGTTGGAGCACGTTATCGCTGCTAAGGCTGTAGCCTTCAATGAGAATCTCCAACCTTCTTGGAAGGAGTATGCACTCCAGGTGAAGAAGAACGCAGCCGTTTTGGCAGAAGACCTCATCGGGCGTGGCTTCGGCATCGTCAGCGGTGGTACCGACAACCACTCTATGTTGGTTGACCTCCGTTCTAAGTATCCAGACTTGACAGGTAAGGTAGCCGAGAACGCACTCGTTGCCGCCGACATCACTGTCAACAAGAACATGGTTCCATTCGACTCTCGCACAGCCTTCCAAACCTCCGGTATTCGTCTCGGTACAGCAGCCATGACTACTCGTGGTGCCAAGGAAGACATGATGCACTTGATAGCCGAACTCATCGAGGAGGTATTGAATGCACCTGAGGATGAGAAGGTCATCGCACGTGTACGTGAGAAGGTAAATGCAACGATGAAGGACTATCCTTTGTTCGCCTATTAATCCGACTCACACGTCAGATTTCGCATATTAATTTGTGTGATAATAATATAAAAAAGGCTTGCTCCCAATCGAAGCAAGCCTTTTTTTGTTGTTTATTATTAAAGGGATGACGCTTATTCAAGAAAAAGTTGTAAGTTTGCAGAAAATTTGAACAATGATGAAGAAATATATAGTATGTTTTCTGATGCTTATCGGGTTGACATCCCACCTAAAAGCACAGACTTTGACTTTCGGTCCGCTCCACAGCGCCGATAGTCCGAGAGAGGATTGGCTATTGCCTGGCGACACCATCTTGCAAGCCGGACAGAAGTTGATCTACCAAGGTAAACCGATGAAGAACCTCAAGTACTCCGTCACTTCTTCTTCCTTGACAAGCGTACAATCTCCGCTCAACCAGGAAGGGACTTCCTATCAAGGGAACATCACAGACAAGAACGCCTTGGATGAGAGCTACTACAACAATCCCATCAACGACTTGACCTACGGTATCGCTCCTACCTACGGCTACGGCTTGCACAAAGGTTTGAATCTCTCCCTCGGTGCATCAGCCTTCGCTACCTTCGGCAAAAACCTTCCCCATAAGGGAGGTTTCTCGCAGAACATCAACGCCACCTACCTTGCTCCTCTCACCAAGGACGGCAAGTTGTGGATAGCGGGCGGCGGTTACTTCAACAATACCTTCTGGGGAAGTGACAGCTATCGTGACGTAGGACTCTATGCCATCATGGGCTATAAATTCAATGAGCATTGGGAAGCATACGTGTATGGACAGTTGAGCATCAGCAACAACTATAGCAGTCTCTACAATCGCTATGCCGGTTATGGCTATGGTCGCTATGGAATGGGCTTCTATCCTGGACTATGGGGACCTTTCGGCAGTACCATGCCGATGGGATATGGCATGGGGGTACCAGGTGCCAACGTATTGGGCGCAGGTGTCAAGTATAATGTCAACAAGAACTTCTCCATCGGTATCAATATCGAGGGAGTATGGTATGACAACAAGGGTCTTGACTACTTCGACAGATATAATTATCCAAAACCTGAAATAAGATAAAAATTACTTGTAAAACAACAATGCGCTTCCCAATTTTTAAGGAAGCGCATTGTTGTTTTCTATGGATGCGCTTTCTTGGTTCACATAAAAGCGCATACTTAACGTCTATAAAAGCACTTTTATGCAAGTTATAAATGCGCTTTTTCAAAGTACATCGTTTTTAGAGCAGAAAAAGTCCCTATTCCTCTACTAAAATCTGGAGGATGCGCTCGGCAGAGCGACCATCCCAACGGTCAGGGATGCCACACTTCTTCCACTCACCCTTCAGCAAGGCATTCATACGTTCCTGAAGAAGAACTGGGTCCTCACCCACCAATTCATTGCTACCCACTTTCACCGTCTCGATATGTTCGGTATAATTATTGAGCGTGATGCAAGGAATGCCATTGAAAGTCGCTTCCTCAGCCACATTGCCAGAATCAGTGATGATACCTTGGGTATGAGAGGTGAGATAGCAGAAGTCGAGATAAGCCTGAGGAGCCACCAACGTGATGCCGGTATGGTGGTCTGCAATGCCTTGATGGGTCTGGAAAGCAAGAACTGCCTCCAAAGCTTTGCCTCGCAAAGGAGCGACTACCTTGATACCAGCCTTACGAGCCTCAGCATCGATGACTGCCAAAAGAACATTGATTTTCTCCTTGTCAGCAAGCAACATCTTACGATTGAGGGTCAGCACCAAATATTTTCCTTCCTCCAGATGAAGTTCATCCATGATGGCAGGACGCACGATTTTCTCATTGAGGAAACGAATGTTGTCGATGAGCACGTTGCCCACCATATACACCTTGGAGAGTTCAGCACCCTCCTTGTTGGCGATACTATTATTGGAGATACCTGCCGTGAAGAGAATATCCGACAAACCATCGATGACTAGACGATTGATTTCCTTTGGCATATTGATGTCGAAGCTACGAGTGCCAGCGGCAATATGAGCCAAGAGGACACCCTGCTTCTTGGCGACGATAGCAACAGCCATGGTAGAAGCCAAGTCATCTACCACAACCACAACGTCAGTAGGATTCTGCTGGAGATAGCGTTCAAACTTCGCCATCACATGCCCCGTCAGCTCATTGAGGTTCTCACAATCCACGCCGAGATATACATTTGGCTTGGCGATTTCCAAGTCATCAAACAAGTTTCCTTCCAAAGTAGGGTCATCCTCCTTGCCTGTATAGACCAGTTGGTAATCCACCTCTCGCCCACTCTTACGAGCTGCTACTATCGCTCTGATCACTGGGGCTACCTTGATGAAATTAGGACGTGCACCAGCTACAATACAAATCTTTTTCATATTTATCCTTTAAACAAATCTTTGATTCCGCCAATGCTTCCCAAGAGGTTGGTAGCCTCGTAAGGGAGATAAACTACCTTGCTCTGCTTGCCCTCGGCAACTTCTTGCATCATTTGGATATACTTCTGCGCCAAGAGATAGTTGGCTGGATTGGTACACTGTCCCACAGCCTCAGTAATCTTTTGGATGGCAATTGCCTCTGCCTCAGCCTTGCGGATGCGAGCCGTAGCCTCACCCTCGGCATTGAGGATAGCCTGTTGCTTGGCAGCCTCAGCCTTATTGACGATAGCAGCCTTTTCACCTTCAGACAACAGACGCTGCTTCTCCTTCTCACCCTCGGAAGTCAAGATGGTGGCACGCTTGTTTCGCTCTGCCTGCATCTGCTTCTCCATGGCAACAAGCACACTCTCCGGAGGTGTGATGTCTTGCAACTCCACACGGTTTACCTTGATACCCCACTTGTTGGTGGCATCGTCAAGGACGGCACGCAACTTGGTATTGATGGTATCACGAGAGGTCAAAGTCTGGTCGAGTTCCATCTCACCGATGATATTACGCAAGGTGGTCTGGGTCAACTTCTCGATAGCGTTAGGAAGATTGTTGATTTCATACACGCTCTTGAAAGGATCCACAATCTGGAAATACAAGAGTGCATTGATCTGCATCTGGATATTATCCTTGGTAATCACGTTCTGGCGAGCAAAATCATACACCTGTTCACGAAGGTCAATGCTATTGGTATAGGTGTATCTACCGTTACGCTGTGACACGATGTCCTTGGCATGGTCAATAAACGGAATGATGATGTTGATACCAGGCTTCAAGGTGGCATAATAGCGACCGAGACGCTCGATAATCTTTGTCTCACTCTGTGGGATAATCACGATGGTCTTCTTCACGATAATCAGCGCGAGGACGACGAGTACAATCAGTACATAAACTCCAATGCTCATAATAATTTAGAATTTATAATTAATAATTTAGACGACTCCGTGAAATCCGTGTCATCCATGTCTTATCACATTATGCCCTTTCCACCTTGAGGATAATCGACTCTCTGCCGACAACCTTCACCTTGGTGCCCACCTCTATATTCTCAGTAGAAGTTGGAGCCTCAGCCTTCCAGTCATCTCCATCAAGTTTCACTCTGCCATAGTCACCGGCGATGATGGTCTGACTGACCTCACCTATCTGTCCGATGAGCGCATCGGCATTACTCTTGCGGTCATCTGCTCCCCGATGGATAGCTTGCACAAGATGAGGACGTATCAGCCAGATGCTTAGTACTGAACACACTGCCCATACAAACACTTGCATCCAAAATGGCATGCCGATTACAGCCGTTACTATGCTCACAAGCGCACCGATGGCAAAACATGTGACATAAAAGTCACCAGAAGAAAGCTCCATGATGAGACACACGATCGTGATAATGGTCCAAAAAAGCCAAAGATTTTGAGAAATGTAGTCCAGCATAAGCAATTAGTAATTAAGAATTAATAATTAAGGATTAGGTCTAACGCCATTTAGTTGATGATGGCGTTAGACTCTATAGAATACATGCCAGAGAAATTACTTACGAGTTGTCTTCTTCCTAGTAGTTGTCTTCTTGGCAGTCGTTGTCTTCTTGGTAGTTGTCTTTTTTGCCGTGGAAGTGGTAGTCTTCTTGGTTGTAGTAGCAGGTTTAGCTGCCTGATAGTACTTCAACGCTGTAGGCATCTCCTGTTGCAAGGCTGCGATACGCTTGACATCAGATGGGTGGTCGCTGAAGATGTCACTCTTGTTGGAACTGCCACCACTTGCCATACGCTGCCAGAAAGGAATCGCCTGCTGAGGGTCATAGCCTGCCATGGCTGCGAAAATCAAGCCCATATAGTCTGCCTCTGTCTCATTATCACGAGAATACTTCAAGTTGCGGAAAGAAAAATACTGACCAGCTACTGCACTTGCAACATTACCAACACCATTACCAACTGCCTGATTGAGCACATTACCCAAAATATTGGTACCTATCTGCTGGTTCTGCTGCTTGGTCAATTGCTCTGCACTATGCTTAGCTACAGCATGGGCAATCTCATGACCTAGAACGATAGCGAGACAAGTCTCATTCTGTGTATAAGGAAGCAAGCCCTCATAAACCACGATTTTACCGCCTGGCATACAGAAGGCATTGGCACTGTTGTCTTGAACCAAGTTAAACTCCCAAGCGTAGTTCTTCACATCATTGGCATAACCATTATTCTTAAGATAAGTCTCAACAGCGGTAGCCAACTTCAGTCCTACCCTCTGCACCATAGCAGTATTAGCAGCATTGGTAGATTTCTTGGCAGTCTGCATGTACTTCATATACTCCTGATTGGACAGGCTCAATACTTGTTCATCAGAAACAGAAATACGATGAGAACGACCTGTGAGAGGTACTTTCTGTGTGGTGCCACAAGAAGCGAGCACCAAGGATGTCATTGCCACAAGGGCAAGGTTCTTTAAACTTTTCATCTTTTCTTTATTTTTTATACTCGTTTTGGTTGATTTCTAGTTAACCGCAAAATTAACGCTTTTTCGGATAACTACCAAACTATTTTTCACTTTTTTGAGCATAAACGTAAGAATATAACGCAAAAATAACATATAACGCAAAATCCCTGCCATAGGACTCATCCTACAGCAGGGATTTGGGATTTTCACTTTCTTAGTACTCGCCCCAAGCCTTGATGTCAATGTCTTCCAACTTGGTGGTGCAGAATGCGTAGATGAACGCACTTGCCAAGCGGCTATTGGTAATCAATGGCACGTTGAGGTCGATGGCAGCACGACGAATCTTGTAACCATTGCTCAACTCTGAGCTGGTCAAGTTCTTAGGAATGTTCACTACCATATCTATCTCGTGGTTGTGGAGCATCTCCAAAGCCTTAG
>FR893260.1 GCA_000436035.1 Prevotella sp. CAG:732
TTTCTTCTTGTTGTGTTTCTCCAACTGTTTCTTGAAATTGGCAGACAGGTTCTTCTCCTCTTCAATATGAACATACTCGTAGTTCATCTTTTGAAGAGTATCTATAAGTCCATTTTCGAGGGCTGCTTCACTTTGTACAGGCATATCTTATCTTTTTTATCGTTACACTTACAAGAATATGGCTATTCATCCATTTCGCCTACAAAGATAACTGATTTTTATGAGAAAACACAACTACGGGGTTGTTTTTCTATGTAAATGAGACAAAATTATGCAATTGACTTGTTTTTGTAGTCTATTATACTTCTAGATGAAACCTATAACTCCAAGTAACGCTTCACTCGTTGTATGGTACTTACCCCTTTACCACTCAACTTCGCCACATCCCTAATGGAATATCCCTTGCGGAGCAGACTTATTACTTCCCTATATTCGGCTTTCATCTGTTCTGCCGTTTTTCTTGTATTGGCGTTTTGCAATTTGACAAACTTCTTTACCACCCGATGTGATACGACTTTACTGAAATTGCGTTGGAGGAGACTTTTTCTTTACAATATTTTCATTCTCCTCCAATTTTTCTCACTTCATCCTCCAAATTTTCATCCTCCAAAGAAAATAGGCGCTTCAAGCACAAATTGACGCCCCAAACAAGGTGTGGTGATACCATACCTCATACTTATACGCCTCACAGAATGGAGAAGAGAAGTAAGGTATTGATAATCAAGTGGAGACTAGGATTTTGGAGGAAAACACGGTGCTATCCTCCAATATAGGTAGTAATTTAATAGCATCCTTCACTTCACGCCGCTTTTGTCCATTTTTTTCTTTTCAGCGTTTATCTCTCACTTCAAAACATGCGATAAGCTTACCTTCACATGCCCAAATGTTTATATTTAGTTAAATCTATATATTCCACTGTTAACAAAATTAGCAAATAGGGGCATATAGTAGCCGACATTCTTTTCAGAAAATTATAGCGACCTTTGTAGAAAATTTAAAGTCATAAAACATGAAAAGAATATTCAAAAAAAAATTGGAGAAGGAAATTCAAAAGGTCGCCTCTTTCTCCGAAGACAAGCAGCATTGCCTAGACATCATCTATGACCACAACCGTAAAGAACAAGATTTCTTCTTGGAGCAAATGAATCTTTTCAACATCAAGGACAAAGACTTAAGACTCTACGGACACTTCAGCTTCTCAGTAAAGCAAAAGCTGAAAAAGGAAATCGTGAGCAAAGAATTGCTATACCGCATCCTCATCGCAATGCTCTGTGCTTTGAAGGAGAAAAGCCTGCAAAACTACACCCCTTCCTCTCAAAACTCCGACAAGCGCGCATTGATAAAACAGTTTATAACCCATATGGAACTTTGGCTCATAGAGCTAGCCAATGGCGACCTAGACGAACTCTGCACCAGCCTATCCCACCTCTATGAGGAAAACGAGTACGGACTGGGCATCTTGCATACCAACATATACCATTGGCAGAAGAAATCCACAAGATACAGCAAAGAGAAAATCGCAGAAATGCTACGCAATAAATAATAATCAATCAACATAAAACGTCAAACAATGAATGAATCTTCCGACAGCCTACCACTAGAAGAACTAGAGAAGGCTCCCATGCCATCCATCTTCTCGTCACTGAGAGCTACCGTCTCCAAGCCTCTGCAAAGCGTGCTTGACATCGAGCACTACATCAAGTGCAACCAGCGTACAGAAATGCTTACCCAGCAATACCGCAAGCTCATGAACGTAGATACCAAACTGGCTGGCAACATCAAGCGCCAGTCGATTGCCATCTGCCCCTCCATCCAGTTTCTGCCAAAGGGTCGAACCCTGGAGTACTTCGACAAGGAGACCTACTGGCTCATGCTCGACTACGACCACGTTATCTCGCTTGTACTCGACGAGAAGGTGGAGAAAGCCAGCCACTCCAAGTATGCCATGGTGGTGTATCGCACCATCAGTGGCAAGGGACTTCGCATCCTACTGAAATATATGAGACCTGCAGGATGCACTCTTACCGCCACCGAACTGCATCGCCTCGCCATCGACAAGGCGATGGCCTACTTCAACGACTTGCTCTCCATCAACGCCGACATCCAGTGCCGCGACATGACCCGTCTCTGCGGTCTTTCCCACGATGACAAGGCTTACTTCAACTGGAACGCTGAGCCGATGGAAATCACCCCCGAAGAGGTGACAAAGTTCTACAACACGGTGGTGAAAGAAACCCTCAATCCAGACAGTGCCCCTCCAGCCGACGCTTCTGCCAGCCGCCCAAGCCATCGCTCCAAGTCATCTGGCAAAGCCCACGACAGCGATGGAAGATGGCAAACTGGCATCGAGGAAATCACCACCCAGGTGAAACGACTCGCCGAGAACTGGGACATCCGATTTGAGCCAGAAAGCCACAACAAGTACTTGATGCGTTTTACCACCTTCTGCCACAACTATGGTGCCGACAAGGAAGAGCTGAGCACATGGCTGCAAGCCGAATATGGCAGCGAGTACAAAGGCATCCCAGACATCGTGAAGACCATCTACAAGTTCACCGACAGTTTTGGAATCTGGAAGCTCAAAGCACCGGGCGAAGGTTACGGCAAGAATCCTGGCGTGAGAGCCATCCGACAATGGCTCTCCATGAGATACGAGTTGCGCAACAACACCTTCACATGCCGGGAAGAGTTGCGAGCCATCGACTTGCTGCATAGCAAATACCGCCAATGGACCGTCATCGACACCAAGCTAGAGAATTCCATCTACGACCAGATGCACCTCGATGGCCTGTGCATCGGTCAGAAGATGCTCCATGCCGTCATCAACAGCGATTTCTGCCCCGACTACAATCCGCTGCAAAGTTACCTGCAAGACCTCGACTTCACCTGGAAAGAGGGTAAGCACCCCGATTATATCGCCGAGCTTGCCAATATGGTGCATGTGAAGCACTATGAAGGTTACTATCACAGTCAGGAAGACTTCGTGTATGCCTTCAAGAAGTGGTTGGTGGCCATGACGGCAGGTTGGTTTACTAATCATATCGTGAACCATACGATGCTCGTCCTCGTGGGCAAGGGAGGCATCTTCAAGACCACTCTTCTGGAGCACCTGCTGCCGCCTCAACTCAGCAGCTATTTCGCCAACGACTCATCTTCCGACTATCGCAGCAAGGACTTCCAGGAGATGGGCGCCAGCAAGGCACTGGTCAATCTCGATGAGTTTGAGTTTCCAGAAGGCAAAAACCTCAGTGCCTTCAAGAGCATGATTACCAAGCAGGAGTTCACCTTCCGCCGTCCCTACGACCGCTACCCTAGCATTCTGAAGCACAACACCTCATTCTGCGCCACCAGCAACAACGTCCACTTTCTGAAAGATAATATAGGGCGTCGCCTCCTCATCTGGGAGGTGGAACAAATAGACAATCCGACAACCCACAAGATAGACTACACCCATGTCTATGCCCAAGCCTTGACCCTCGCCAAGAAGGTGGCAGCAAACCAAAAGCAGATGAAGGAGAACGAAGAAAAGGACGCACAAGTGACGAAGGGGGATGAGTGGGTATATTGGCTGACCCAAGAGGACATCGAGAAGCAAAAATTGCACAACGAGTTGTTTAGGAGAGACAACCATCTGGCAGAGCAGATCCTACGTTACTTCCGAGTACCTACAAAAAAGGACGAGGAGGGTTGCAACCTGAAGTTTATGACAGCTTCTGAAATTCTCGATCGCATCAGCACAAACCCTATTTTCCGTCAGGAGTTCTCCTCATGCGACCTCATTCCCGTGATGGAGCGACTGGGCTTCAAGCGCATCCATCGCCACAATGGTGATGGTTGGTGGGTAGTGGAGAAAGACGGCAAGGAGATACTCGACGACCACGAGTTCAAGCCAGGGCAAGATGAGTTGTAAAGCTGAGAGATAGCACTCGTAAAGCTAAGAGATAGCTGTTATAAAGCTGAGAGATAGCATCCCGGAAACTATGAGTTAGCTATCGTAAAGCTAAGAATGACCTTCCTAAAGCTAAGAGTTTACATCATAAAACCTAAGAAGAATATGATAGAAGAAAGAAGTTATGGGAAGTCGGAGCTGGCGATGCTCTACTTCCCCCACAGCCAAAAGAAGATTGCCATCAACCGTCTGACACGATGGATCAAAAACATCCCTCCTCTCTATGAACAGCTCCAGCACTTCAACGTGAGCAAGGATGCCAACTTCTACAGTCGTCCGCAAGTGAAGCTCATCGTCGATTACCTCTGTGAGCCATAGTTTTCGACTACAAAGGCAGCGTTTTTCGAAAAAAGACAAAGAGAATGTCCCCTTGGACACACGATGGCACAGTTGGCATCATCGCCCCGAAAAATTGTCGTACCTTTGCATTGTCATTCAGAGAGGATGACTTAGCGACACCGAAGGCAAGGCGCGCCGCCTGGAGTAGAGCTAATCATAAAATTAACCACTAAAAAAACTTTTTTGCTTATGGTATTATTCAAATTGATCAAGAACAACAACAAGAACATCGAGAAAGCTTATGGCAAGGTGTATGCCCGTCCCGTGGTGACACAGACCATCGGCATCAGCGAGTTGGCTGAGCATCTTTGCTCTCACAACACGGGTTTCTCGGCTGGAGCCACCCAGGGTTTGCTCACCGACATGGTGAAGTGCATCCGAGAATTGGTGCTTCAAGGCATTGCGGTAAAGATCGACAATCTCGCCATCTTCTCATTGGGCATCAAGCCGAAGAAGGGTGCCGACTCAGAGGATGACTTCTCCGTGGCGAAGAACGTGGAGGGTGTGAGACTCCGTGCCAGAGCTACTGGCAACTTCACGAGAGAGAACCTTGACATCAACGCTTCTCTCAAGAATTACGACTCGTTTGTGAAAGGTGCAGGGGATGACTCCCCTACTACTCCTTCTGGCGGTGGTGGCAGCACCTCACAAGGTAGTGGCAGCACTACCACTGGTGGAGGCAGCGGCTCCTCTGGCGGAGGCAGCACTCCTAGCGGCGGAGGCTCGTCTGAGGGTGACGGCAACGTCAAGGAATATTAGTTGTTAGGGGCGGGGGGCTTCCCCCCTGCTCTCCCTTTCCTTTCTTTATTCCTCTTTCCTTCACCTTTCCTATTATAAATGAATGTTTTACTTTTAATTTTTTAAGAAAATCATGAAAAAAGAGACTTTTAAGAATATCATTAATTTTATTATCACTGTTTTGACGGCGATTGCGAGTGCGTTTTGTGTTAGTTCGTGCAAGGGCTAATCGCCCTTTGCAATCTTTATTATTACCGTACTGACGGCAATTGCATCTGCATTTTGTGTTAGTTCGTGCAAGGGCTAATCGCCCTTTGCAATCCTACTTTCCAATTCGCCATTGAGGGATTTTTCAATTCTCCATTGAGGGATTTTTTTCGACACCCCTGTCCCCCTCTTACGAAGAGGGGGTCCTTACCCCAGTACCCAAGCCCTACGCCCCTACCATAGGGGCGAGGGATGTAGCTGGCTACGCTATAGCTTCGCCAGAGTTTTGGTATCGCCAGCGGAGCCTTTGCCCTACGGGCTGGCGATGATTTCTTACGCAATAGAATTGCGATTATTTTACGCCTAATCGGCGGTTTTTGTGCGGTGTTACACCGCCACCCTGCTGGGCTAGCGCTTTGCAGCAAGCTCTCATCAAGGCGGTTTACACCAGAGTTGCGATTGTTTTACGCCTAATCGGCGATTTTTATGCGGTGTTACACCGCCTCCCTACTAGGCTAGCGCTTTGCAGCAAGCTCTCATCAAGGCGGTTTACACCGCACAAATAATCGCAACTCTGTTGCGTAAAACAACAAAGGCGAGGGCTCTGACGCCCCGCCTACCTTAGAGCGAAGCGATTCAGAGCGACGAGTAGGAGCGGTTTCCCCCTTCCTCCTGAGGAGGAAGGGCTGGGGATAGAGGTGGAGCCCTCCTTATGAAGGAGGGACGGGGT
>FR893261.1:0-12373 GCA_000436035.1 Prevotella sp. CAG:732
AATATTTTGAAATCAATGTTTTCATTTTCTTTTTATTCTACGATTAATATCCTTGTTCTTTCAATTTCTCTGCCTCTGCATCGCTAATCCACTCAAACAATGAGATGAAAGTACCGACATTACCATATGATGAGCCATCCTTGTTCAGCACATTAAAGCTGACATACTGTATCACATAGTTCTGGCAGGTATTAAAATAAGAGGTGTAGAGGCTTGGCTGACTGATGCGCAACTTGCCATCGCCATAGATAGTGCCAAATGCCTCGCCAGTAGTACCAGCCACCTGGTCGTCCATCTCTACCAAAGGCTCCAAGGCATTGCCTGGCTTGAACTTCAGTTTCAAGTCGTAACCCTTGTAGTAAACGTCCTTCAAGAGAACGGTGTTCTCCTCACCTTCCACTACCTCAGTCTTGATCAGACGTTTGGTTACGTTGTTCAGATACTGGCTGTAGAAGGTAGATGTTACCTTACACCAGCCTGAGAAGTTGTGGATATCGAAAGGACAAGACTTCTGCATTACCACGTGGGCATAGTCCTTATAGAGATTTGTCCAGTTATACTTCTCCGGAATCACCAGTTTCAGGGTGAAGCCGAGCGAGTCGGTCTTGCCGATGTTGTCATATACACCTTGCACTTGCACATTTCCCACCAGTTCACCAGCCTTGATGGTCACGGTGTTGTTAAGGATGCGATAGTGCTTGCCCTCTACAGCATTGCTTTCCTTGTCAACGACCTCGACGGCAAAGGTGCGGTCGAAATCAGCCTTTTCGGTAGCAGATACAGGAACATTGAATATCTCATTGCTTTCCTGCACAGGATACTGATAGAGCGTATCAGAGAACATGACATGACTTGGACCCGAATAAGTCGTAAAGTCTTGCGAACAACTCGCAAGGGAGATGATTGCAGCAATCGCCGCCATACATCCCATCAATATTTTCTTCATGATCGTCTCTTTATTAATCATTATTTGTTACTTTCATTAGGCTCAATCTCAGAACCTGGAGCCTCCAGCTCATGCTGAGGGATAGGCCATACGAAGAGTGGATCATCCTTCTCTACCTTGAGGTTGCTCTGCACGAAGTTGGCTGCTGGCTGGTCGGAAGCCTTACGCTCGAATCCCTTGTGCCAGCGCTTGAGGTCGTTCAGGCGGAAGCCCTCCATATAGAGTTCCTTCACACGCTCTGCCTCGATGATGTCCATCGCATTGCTCTTGCTCATAGAGGTGTTGCCACCATAGGAAGAGTAGCGAGCGGTACGGATGGCAGAGATGTCCTTGCCTGCATTCGTGTAGTCCTCCTTGTTCACGTAAGCCTCAGCACGTATCAAGTACTGCTCTGAGAGGCGGAACACCATTGGCTGGTGTACATGGTAGATATTGCTAGCACGGAAGGTTGCATCACCGAAGTACTTGGTAAGCAAAGGCCACTGCAATCCATGCTCATAACCTGTGACACGAGTCGTGAAGATGGCTGCGGCACGGAGGTCATTGTTATCAAATGAGTTGATGACCCAAGTCTCTGGTACATAGTCTGGACGATAAGACACGAAGTCGTATTTGTCGAAGATGGTTCCGAGTGCGCCACCATAGCTATTCACGGTGAAGCCCACTTTCCAGATGCACTCACGAGAGTCACCATACTGCCAAATGTAAGCATAGTCGTTCACCCTGTTGGAGTAGGTGTTACTAGAAGCCTTCTCCAAGGTGTAGTACTTGCTCTTGATCACCTTGGTAGCGTACTTGATGGCATCGTCGTAGCGATGCAAATATAAGGATACGCGCGCACGCAAGGCATAGCAAACATACTCGTTGAAACAAATCTCATTATAGAGTTTGTCAGAGAAGTCCTCGTCCAACTTCAAGAGTTCCTGAGCCTTGTCGAGGTCGCTCAACACGAAGTCGTAAGATGCCTTCAAGCTGGCACGCTTCTGTGGCTCATTGCCCTTGTAATGCTCGGTGAGAACCACACCCAACTCCTGCTCAGCCTGCTCATCGCTGTCGTAAGCCTTGCAGAACATCTTGATGAGTTCCGAATAAGCCAAGGCACGAGCGAAGTAAGCCTCACCACAACACTGGTCGAGCTTGTCCAACTGAGCATCGCTGGTGGTGTTCATCTTCACCTTATCTACGTTGTCAAACAAGTAGTTGCAACGATTGATGACATCATAGAGGTCGGCATACACTGCCTCGATGTCGGTATTGGTTGACTTGATGTCGTTCCAACGGTAGATGTCACCATAAGTATTGAAATTTCCCTTCACACAATACACGAAGTCGGTCTGCAAGTCAGGAAGTATCGTCAAGTTGCCCGAATAGAGGGCACTACTCTTGAAACTGTCATAGATGCCATACACCAACTTATCGACATCGTCCACCGTGTTGATAGCCTGCTCCATGCGGATGCTGTCCTCTGGATACTTATCAAGACACGAAGAGAAGGTCAAAGCCAAGATGGCTGACAGGATATATGTCTTTATATTTCTAATGTTCATTGTAATCTCCTTTCTTGTTTAGAATGACACTTCCATACCGAGCGTAAACTGACGGGATGCAGGATATTTTGCCTGGTAAACATTGGATGAAACCTCTGGGTCGAGACCATTGAAACCTGTGATAGTGAACAGGTTCTGTGCCTGCGCATAGATTCTTACCAAAGTGAAGAACTTGGTCTTGCTCAACCATGCCTGTGGCAAAGAGTAAGAGAGACTGAGGTTCTTCAAGCGCAAGAATGAAGCATTCTCCAAATAACGGTCGTCCAACTGGTTGACCTCACCCCACTTAGGGATGTCGGTGATGTCACCAGGGTTCTTCCAACGGTTGTACAATACACGACGAGACTGGTTGTAAGCGGTACCGAAGGTAACGCCACCCTCCTCGAAGTAACGGTCATTGTTGATGACATAGCGAGTACCAATCCAACTGAACTGGGCAGACAACTGCAAGCCCTTCCAACGGAAGCTGGTACCGAAACCACCCATCCAAGGTGCATCGTAAGTCTTGCCTGTCATGACCTTGTCGCTCTCACGGAACTCGTTGGTCACGTTGCCATTCTTGTCATACCAGAGCTGCTCACCATTGGCTGGATTGACACCGGCATAACGGTTGAGGAAGAACTCGCTTACGGAGTGACCTACTACATATTTCAAACCTGTGGTAGAGTTCACATACTCAGTCACACCATTGTAGAGTTCCTTCAAACGGTTCTGGTTGTAAGATACATTGGCGCTCACGTTCCAAGTGAAGTCCTTGGTACGGATGACGTCGGCATCAGCACTCAACTCGATACCCTTGTTGCTCATCACACCCACGTTCTTCCAACGGTAGCCCTCACCTGTAACAGTGTAAGACTCAGGCACACGCATCAACATATTGGAGGTACGCTTGTAGTAAGCCTCGAAACTGAAGTTGATGCGATCGAGGAAGCCGAGACGCAAGGCGAAGTTGTTCGCCCATGTGTTCTCCCATCCCAAGTCCTCGTTACCACTCTGTGATGGATAGAGACCTGCCACATCATCGTAGTTGGCATCACCCGATACCAAAGCCAAGTGATAGTAGTTAGGAATCTCGGAGTTACCCGATGTACCGGTGCTCACAGATACCTGGGCATTGGTGAGCCAGTTCATCTTCTTGAGCCATTCGGTCTGCTTCACATTCCACATGAAGCCCAAAGACCAGAAGGTACCCCAACGATGATCCTTACCGAAACGTGAAGAGGCATCGGTACGGAGGGAGAAGTCGGCGTAGTAAAGTTCCTTATAGTTGTACTCGCCACGCATGAAGAATGACAAGTAAGAATAATCGGATGTAGAATCAGCCCAACGTCTTGCACGAGTACCTGAAGACACATTGGTCAAGAGGTCGTTGGTCTGTCCGGTGGAATATACATTGAAACCCTCAGAGTGATAGTTCACTGCCTCCTGTCCCAACATCACGTTGAAGGAATGGATGTCCTTCAGGGAGAAGCGGTAGTTGGCGGTAGTGGTCTCTGTGAGGTTGAGAATATCACTGCTCTGGCGTGCCGCTGTACCCTCGCCATTATTGGAAGAAAGACTTGGGAACGACTGCATGAACGCTGTGGAGTGAGTGAAATCGGCACCAAACTGGGTGCGGATGGTCAAGTTCTCGATAGGATAAATCTCGGCATACATGGTAGAAAGCACCTTATACTTCTTGTTTTTGATAGGGTTCTTAGCCATATATACGATAGGGTTCTCGCTCGTACCAGCCCAGTTGCCAGCAGCGAGAGAAGCCAAACTGCCATCCGATGCGTATGGATTCCAGTAAGGGAGCATGAAGCGGCAAGCTGAGATTGGGGTAACGGTGGTATAAGAACCATCGTCTGCCTGCTGTGCCTCCTCGTAAGCCGCCATGGTGTTGGTACCGATCTTCAACCAGTTGCTAGCCTTCACATCTGCATTGGTGCGGATGTTGTAACGGCGGAAGGTAGAGCTCTGTGCGATACCATCCTGGTCGTAATAACCACCAGATACATAATAGTTCAAGCGGTCGGTGGCACGGTTGACGGAAAGTTCGTAGCTCTGGAGAGGAGCACGGTCGTTGAACACCTCGTCGAGCCAGTTGACATTCACTCTCGACAAGAGGTTGTAGTCCTTGCCAGCATCCAAGCCCACTTCCTTCTCAAACTGGATGCGCTCGGAGGTATTCATCATGCTCCAGTTGGTCTGTGCCAACTGAGAGAAACCATACTGCGCACGGAGGGTTACCTTCGCCTTGTCCATGGCGAGACCACGCTTCGATGTGATGACAACCACACCGTTGGCAGCACGAGCACCATAGATAGAGGTAGAGGAAGCATCCTTCAACACGGAGATAGACTCGATGTCGTTAGGACTCAGAGTATTGAAATCGGAACTAGAGATAGGCACACCATCCAAGATAAAGAGTGGTGACTTACCAGAGTTGATAGAGTTGGTACCACGAATCTGGAAGCTCGCCGCCTTGCTAGGTTCACCCGAAGAGGAAATGACCTGCAAACCAGTACTCTGTCCCTGCAACGCCTGGTCGAAGCTGGCGGCTGGGACATTCTCAATCTTCTCAGACTTCACGGTAGATACAGAACCAGCGATGGTTCCTTTCTTACGAAC
Source organism: Prevotella sp. CAG:732 (assembly GCA_000436035.1). Classification (GTDB taxonomy): domain Bacteria; phylum Bacteroidota; class Bacteroidia; order Bacteroidales; family Bacteroidaceae; genus Prevotella. Next base: position 5,107 of record FR893261.1, read on the forward strand.
GCCGTACGCCACGACCACCACCTCGTCCATCACCTTGGCATTGGTGGAGAGCGTCATGTTCAGCGTATTCGTCTGCGCATTGACAAGGTGCTTCTGCGTTTCCATGCCGACATACGAGAATACCAGCGTGGCCTTAGATGCACCCTTCACCTCGATGGTGTAGTTACCGTCAACATCGGTCACGACACCATTCGTTGTACCCTCTTGAAGGATTGTTGCTCCAATCAACGGCTCGTTGTCTTCAGCAGACACCACCGTACCCTTGACACGGAAAGTCTGTGCCAGGGCTGTTTGGATAGTCAACACAATCAGAGAGACAAGCAATAGGGAAAATCTTCTCATCCTTGTTTGTTTCAAATTGTTGTTTATAAAATGTATTAATACTTATTTTTTTCTCGTTTGGTAAAAGCTACAATCTTTAAACGACTCTTCGCTTACGCCTCGCTATACATTTTTTCACAAATTTGCATACGTGCGTGTACCTATTGATTAAAAACGGTGCAAAATTACGAATAAATTTTTATTATTACAAGACTTTTGATTAAAAACTGCTATTTTTTCAGTAATATGTGTAAGAATATCGGTAATATGTGCATCGTTTCTTTACATTTTCATAAAAAAACTAGAAAAAAGGAACTCTCATACAGAATAATTATGTAACTTTGCAGTTGATATGAGATATAGATTTTTGATATGGCTATGCTTTCTGCTGGGCTTCACTTTGCAAATGAATGCCCAGAACGATGAGACCCGCCCTGAGGACAGGGAGGTGGATATGGACAACCCTACCTTCGAGCCGATGGTGAAGGTGGGCAAGGTATTGTATAGCGGCGATAGCATACAGTATGTACAAGTAAATAATGTATATGTCTATCCCCAGCCTACCTTCAAGAACGATAAACAGCGCCAAGCTTACAATCGCCTGGTATATAACGTGAAGAAGGTGCTCCCCATCGCCAAGGAAGTGAGAAAGATTATCATCGAGACGGGCGAATATCTCGAAACCCTCCCCAACAAGAAGGCGAAGGATGCCCACATGAAGTTGGTGGAGAAAGGCATCAAGGAGGAATACACGCCTAGAATGAAGAAGCTCACCTATGCGCAGGGCAAGCTCTGCATCAAGTTGGTGTATCGCGAGTGCAGTTCCTCTTCTTATCAGCTCATCCAAGCCTTCCTTGGTCCAGTGAAAGCCGGTTTCTATCAAGCTTTCGCCTGGGCTTTCGGTGCCAGTCTCACCAAGAAATACGACCCCAATGGCGTGGATAGATTGACCGAGAGAGTGGTAAGACAAGTGGAGTCGGGACAGATCTAACGTTTTTGCTCTATCTCAAAAAGCCACACAAACCGTTAAACTTTCATATATTCCCATTATTATACTTGCATTATAAAAGTATTATAATTATCTTTGCATAATAATAGCAAAGATAAGGAAACTATGATAGCAAACCCATTCATACTCCGTGGATATGTATCAGATGAATACTTCTGCGACAGAGACAAGGCTTATCCCATCCGACTGTCATAGGCGAACAGCCAGACTGTCATAGGCGAACAGTCTGACTGCCGTAGGCATGCAGTGAATTATACATAGGCAGCTATTTTTTCCAACTAGAAAGGCTACCTCTCATTTCTACCTCACATATCACTAAGCACGCACTATCACTCTTATTATCAGATATTTACATAGAGTGAGGTGTGACATCAGACACCTCACGCACACCACACGACACCACACGTGAGATAGAGTGAGATAGAGTGAGGTGTCAACACCGACACCACACAGCATATAACTATCTATAAAACAATTAGATAGAAGCATCTTAGTGAGGTGTGAGGTAGAAAACAACAGATACGATTATACGTACAATGATAACACAAATAAATGAACTAGCCATATTTTTCGGACCGATTTTCTTGGCTTTTTCATCTGAAAGTGGTAAATTTGCACTTTGAAACTCGGCAAAGGTAGAATATATGATGCAAGAAGCGAAGATGCAAGACAATCACAGCTTGGCGCAGATGGAACTTCTCTATAAAAAGTTCTATGTGCGGTTGCATCGTTATGCCCTAACCTTTCTGGGGGATGAGGACGAGGCGACCGACGTGGTCGGAGAAGTGTTCTTGCAGATTTGGGAAAGCTGGCAGGTGGGCGCAACCATCAATGAAAGGAAGAACATCGCCGCCTATCTTTACACTAGGGTGAGAAACAGTTGCCTCGACCACCTGCGACATCGCAAAGCCATCGACAACTACAACACCTTCCTAAAGGCGACCTCCCCTTTCACCACAGATGCCGAGGTGGAAGACTTTGATAAAAGAATTACTCGCCTAAGGGAAGCGATAGAGAATCTACCTCCTTCCGATAGGCGAGTACTGAAAGCTGTATATTTTGAGCACCTCTCTTATAAAGAAGCCGCCGAGCGACTGGAAATGAGCGAGAATATGGTTCACAAACACATGACCAAAGCCTTCCGACAACTTCGGGAGATGTCCAAGAACTACGATTACGTCTTACTATTGCTTATTTCATCAACTTGGCTAACTCGTTGAGCAAGTCCTCGCCACGCAAGTTCTTACCCACGATGATACCCTTGCTATCCACCAATACGTTGGCAGGGATTCCCTTGATATTATAGATAGGAGCCGCAGCACATCCCCAACCCTTAAGGTCGCTCATGTGAGGCCATGGCAACATGAGCTGTGCGATGGCTTTCACCCACGCCGCCTTGTTGTTGTCGAAAGAAACGCCCACAACCTCGAAGCCCTTCTTGTGATAGAGGTTGTAAGCCTTCACCACGGTAGGCATCTCGGCACGGCAAGGACCACACCAAGAAGCCCAGAAGTCTATCAAGGTGTATTTGTTCTTCTTCACATACTCAGAAGCACGGATGGTCTTGCCCTTAGGATTTGGCATTGCCAAGTCGGTGTAAGGTTGACCTACCGCCGTTGCCATCTCCGCCTTCTTCTCGTCCAACATCTGCTGGAAGTAATAGTAGTGGTGTCCCTCCTCCATCTTCTTCTCGATGATGTCACGCTCAGGAGCTGAGAAGGTGCTGCCATTCATCACATAGAGGTAGTCGCTGTAGGCAGATGGGATGTGAGCCACGGTGAAGACCTTGTTCAACGACTTCTTGATGTCGCTGATGCTATCCACGATGACACGTGCCTTCGCCTTGTCTTCCTTGGAAGAGACACTGTCGGTCACGATACTCCAAGGTTTCTCCATCTCCTTGTCGTATGGAGCCATCAAGGCATTGTATTCTGCTTGCAACTTGTTGGCAGCACCTTCTGTCTTGACGATAGGGCGCACCTTAGGGTCATCAGAAATCGTGAGGTCGATGTCGGCGTTTTCCAAGAGGAAGTCTGCCATTGCAGTGTTCTTGCCATTGTGGATAGGAAGGATGAAGCGAGTAGATGCTCCATCGAAATCACCAGAGAATTCGAACTTGCCGTTCTTGACAGTAGTGGTATCGAGCGGAACCATACTGAAGAATCCCTGCATCTCACAAAGGAATACAGTGTCTCCCTCCTCCACTCCAGCAGCTGTACCCGTAATGTGGTAACCGTTGGCTGCACTCATTGCCAACCCAGACAAAGCCAGGCTAGCAGCAATTACTAATTTCTTCATTGTACTTATTTTTGTATTTTTACTTTGTTTTCTAGAGACATACTATTCGTATTTCTGCAAGATTTCTCTTACTTCTTCCGGTCCCGAAGGAGAACCTAGCACCTTACCATCTGGCGTAATCATCAGATAATAAGGCACTCCATTCCCCACTTGATACTTGTGAAAGAGGTCTTGATAGCCTTGGGCTGTCGTGATGTATTGCGGCCATGGCTCAGGATGCTTCTCCATTGCTTTAGTCCAAGCTTCCTGCTTGGTATCAATCGAAACGCCAATCACAGAGAACTTGCCCTTGTATTCCTCAGCCAACTTCTTGACCTCTGGCATTGCCGCCAAGCAGATGCCACACCAGCTTGCCCAAAAATCCACCAATACATACTGGTTCTTGGGTACTATATCAATAAGGTGGCAAAGTTTACCATTCACGTCCTTCAGTTCCAAATCGACCAGCTCGCCACCCTTGGTCGTCTTCTTGGCATAAGCGATACGCTGACGGAACTCCTCCATTCGGATAGGATCGCCAGGAACAGATGTGATGGTGCGCTCTAGATGAGCTACCTGCTCAGGAGTGAGGTTGTAGCCTCGCTTCAAGAGGTTATTGGCGAGATAGACGGAAATCACTGACTGAGGATGAGAGTCGATGAAAGTCCAATCAGCCGACCCGCTCTCATTCTTTGCCTTGAGAGCCTGATACTCATTGAAGTCAGTCTGCACCTGTCCTCCCGTCACCTTCAAGTTCTTATCCACAAAGATGTCATCATTTGAGATAAAGACATCCGTGTAAGTCCATCGGATGGAGTCGGTAGGCCAGTTGTTCTTACCCACCAATTCGAGATTATTGGTCATCAGCGTACCAGAAAGCGGATGGTCGAGTTTGCCTTTCAGCTCAAACTTTCCTCCCTTGACCCAACCATCAGCAATACTTACCGAAAAAGAAGTATCGGTATGGCAGCAAACTTCCACAGAGTAGCCATCGGGGATATTCACCTCGCCCTTGATGACAAATCCTCTCTGAACTTGGGCGCCCACGGAGAGGCAACCCAAGCAGAGAGAGAGTATAAGAAATATCTTGTGCATTTTACTAAATGTGTTATGATTATTACCTTCTTTTCATTCAGATTGAAGCCGATCATTTCAGTTTCAAGACCTTCTTGCCATTGATGATATAGAGTCCCTTGCCAGAAATCTTGTCGAGTTTCTTACCATCCAAAGTATAGATGCCTTGTGCGGCAGCCTTTTCGAGTTTGCCAGCTTGGATAGCCTCGATGCCAGTAGGGTCACCTTTCTGGTTGAACCAATAGATGTCCTTAGGAGCATCCTGCAAGTCGTAAGCCTTGTAAGTCTCGATAGGCAAAGCTAAGTAAGCCGTATTTGGCTCAATCACAGCATCATCCGCTAGGAGATGGAACTGTTGGTTCTCAATGTCAACACGATAATACTTGTTGGCAATGGTCATATCCTTGACATTGCAGCCGTTCTCGCCACTCCACTTCAAGATATTGCTAGAATAGGAGTTCACATCGTAGCTGTCATTCGCCACAAATGTCATCGTGCCTTTTCCATAGAGGATATGAGGCTCATTGCCATAGAGACTCTGCGAATACTCATAGCTATCGAGATAGTAACCGCTAGTATCATCGGTAGGATGGAGAGAATTATAACTAATGTCGGCGAAGCTGAACTGCAACTCGTTCACCACCTTGTCTGGCATGTCATATCCCTTCGGGAAATAGACTACCTTGTAGCCACCCTCCTCTGGGAACTCGATGTCGAAGGCTTGCGTGCTCTTGAAGTGAGCCTCATAATAAGCTGTGCCACTGATATTGTTGATGGTAAGAGGGTTCGTAGGAATCTTCTCGCCAGTAGATTTGTTCAACCAATAGTCGAACTGGGTAGTCGTCTCATCGTTTGGCGTAGCCGTCAGAGTCACATTGTCACCTATCTCATTGCAGACCTTGGATGACTTGACCGTACCCAAAGACGACTGTCCCGTAGCGATGACAGGAGCCACATGCGTGAAGAGGGCATAATGCAAAGCCTCGGAGAAGAATGGGAAGCTACCCTCAGCCTTCTCTTCACTGTCCTCACTAGTAGTAGAAGCAATGTCCATCTGTGCAGGATTATCATAGTTCACGATGTCATCGTTGAAGACGAAATCGTCAAACTCGCCATCATTAACCACCGTTGCCACACTGAAACCTGCCAATATCCATCCCTCGGTAGGGAGTGCATACGCCGTATAGGTAGCGTTGGAGGATGCTCCTGAGAGAATAAACTTCACATCGACAGCCTCAGCTGGAGTCTTCATGTCGGCATAGAGGTCACTTGCCTCATCATCCGAAGTCGTGCTTCCAGCTGGTTCCTCAGCATAGACCTTGCCTGCTCCTGTAGGATAAGCCTGCAGGGTGGCATAGAAATCATAATACTTGGTGCCGCCGGCAAACACGCTTGCCGAACTGCTCAATAATAAAACCATTGTGAGGACAAATGCTCTAGCCATTTGCTTTCCCCACGTTGTTATCTTGGTATTCATAAGCCTTTCTATTTATCTGAATTACCCTTTACTTTTTTTTGTTTCTTGTTGTTTTCTTTCGATATAACCCGATTGCTATCACGATGATGAGCACAGTCAAGACAAGCGCCATCCATGGTCGGAACCAGCAAGGATTGTCTTGATATACCTGAGGCAGCAAGGTGGAAGGCTTTCCTATCGACAGACTTCTCACCTTTCCCGAAGCATCGGCTATCACCGCCTGTGGCATCACTGTTTCCATCATCTCTGGTGTGAGCAAGTCTTCCGACTTAGCCTCGCCATCCTTGACATTCCAAAGCACGGAGTGCATGATGAGACGTACCCAAGGGGAGCGTCGAGACACATAGTCCATCCACTCTCCCATATCGCCCTTCACCACCTGTGGCAAAGTCTTCAACCTTACTTCGGCAGGGGCAATCGCCTTGTTGATGGCATAAGTCACCATCGACATACAGTTGACGGATGTATAGTCGAATGTCCATACGGAGCCGTTCATCGCCTCCTCGTCCAATACCTTCCAGAGGTTTTGCTTCTCCTTCGGCTGTAGGTTGAGCAAGAACGCCTTCACGCCACGCCCTTCTTGCTTGTAGCTATCCAAGAACTGGCTCGTTGGCACAGGAGCAAATCCCGCCTTCGCCTTTCTCGTGAACACATCCAGGTAAGAACTCTTGTTCATGTCCATCTCGAAGGTAAAGCAATAGTCCAGTCCCTTCTCCTTGCACACCATTCTGAGGGCGGCATGTCCATAAACGGAGTAGAATGCCTTACCCTCGCTGATGACGAGCAAGTATGCCTGGATGAAGTCAGGGTTGGAAGCTGCCTGATTGAGGCTATCCAGCTTGACAGAATCCATCTTCTGTGCGGTCTGCAAGGTCTGTCCCATTCCACTGATGCAGATCCCCAGCAATAGCAATATGGTAATAATCTTACTGCGCATCTCTTACGTATCTTACGCTCATTCCCATTTCATCGGAAGTACTCTGGCGATAAACCTGGTCGCTATTGAAGAGGAACTTTCTATAGATGTAGAAGCCATCGCCCTTGCCTTGCTCCCCGTCCTTGGATGCTGTCCAGAACACAGCATAGGTACCGAAGTATCTACACTCTTT
>FR893261.1:12389-34935 GCA_000436035.1 Prevotella sp. CAG:732
CACTCTTTCACACCCATCACTGCATGAGGAAAGTACCAACCTGCCATCAACACGTTGAAGTCGTTCTTCTCTTCATAGATGGACATCATGTTCTTAGCCACATGACCTCTCCATTCCCAACTTCTAGCTTGAGAGGCAGACATACCCATCGCCATCTCCAAGTTCTGCCAGTCGGCATCGGTAGGCAGTCGCCATCCCTCAGGACAAGCCGCAACAGCTGCCTTGTAGGTATAGAGACGCCCATAGACATTCTCGTCAACAGGTCCATTGCTATTGATTCCATTATAAATCATGCAAGTGGATTCGTCGCCCGTGTCATAACGGAAGTTGTCGGCGAGCCATTCCAAGTTGCCATACCTCACCCATCGATACTCATTGCCATCACGAGGGTCGGTATAAGTGCCAGTGGCAGAAGGAGCGACCTTAGCCACGGCATCATCGTCATCGCTGCAAGATGTGAGGCAGAAAGACATCCCCATCAACATCAACATCAGCAACAAATTATATTTTGCTTTCATTTTTATTCTTCTTTTCTTATCAGTATTCAACATATTAGAATATATATCCCAAGTTGGTCAACGCCTCCTTGAAGAGTCTTGCCTTCTCGATAATCTTAGGATAGTCGGCATACTTGGTGGCTATCTTCTCATCGGTATAGGTCAATACCATGGAAGCATAGGACTCCACATCCTCCGCATACTCCATGAAGTAAGTAATATGCATATTAGAAAGGAAACCACACTGGCGAACATAGTCTTCTTCGTCTGTACCATCAGGAACTTTGATGTTTTGACGATAATATTTCTCGCTCACCGCCTTGAACTCTGCGAATGCACTCTCATTGCTGGTGGCGATATTGGAAACCATCGCCAACAAGATCTTTCTAGCATACTTGTTCTTACTATCCTCAGTAAGCAGACGATGCAACTGTCCACATGCCATCGCCACACATCTCTCACCCGACACTGCGTATGGCTTGGTTGCGTGACCATAGATATCAGAGCCAGTGATGGTACTAGCCAAGAAGATGGAGAAAGGACGAGTGTCCTTGGAGATGTGGTTTAGCACATACTTCTTCAAATATTCCACAGCGGCAGTACGCTTCTCTTCTGTCTTGAGATAGGTGTATGTGTAAGGATGCGTATTGATTGAGGTGGCACCCACCATATAGTTGACATCCACCACTTCGACGAAGTAGCGTGTATTGCCCATGATGTCGATGCCGAGTTCCTTCTTCTGGATGGTATCGTTGAAGAGAAGGTAAGAACCTTCCTCCTCCTTGAACTTTCTTCTCATCTCTGCCGTGGCATCCGTCTCATCCTCACCTGGGATGAAGTTGTCGGTAGGGTCGTTGACATCTACCACTGGTGCATCCTCTTTGCCACAAGAGGTGAAGCACAACGTCATGGCTATCAGAAACGAGGGAAATATGATATTTCTTAATCTTTTCATAATCATCTTTTTTATGGGTTATTCTTTAGCAGATATGCTCACTGGCAGACGAGTCACATTGCCATTGTTTGGCATACCTGTATTGAAGTTGATGACCTCCTGAGGGATTGGCATCGTCCATGATGGGTCGTCCTCTGGAAGCACATAAGTGCGAGTCTCCAATGGTGCATCTGATGAGGTATCAGACTGATATACTGAGAAATGATGCGTGATGGAAATCTTCTCTGGCTGTACCTTGCACACACGATAGCGACGTAAGTCAAACCAGCGATGTCCCTCACCCAGCAATTCACGCTTTCTCTCGTCACGGATGTCGGTAATCAACTGACTGCCAGATGATGTAATCTGCATATCAGAAGCACCGCTGATGTATCGGTTCTCACGCAAAGTATTGATAGCATTTCTCGCAGCCTCCTCATGTCCCATGTAAGCCTCAGCCTCAGCCAAGTTGAGATAAGCCTCACCAGAACGGAGCCAGAACAAGGAAGACACCTCACGCTGGTAGCCGATTGACGGAGAATACTTCATGTTATAATAGTGAAGATTTTCCTTGGTATAATTCGCTCCCCAACCATACAAAGCCGGATCTGCCTTGGTGATGCCAGTGAAGTCGCCCATATGCCAAACCCACTGACTCTTACGCAAGTCGTTGTCGGCGAACCAATCATATACCTCATTCGTCATCTGCACAGACTGTGTTCCATAGCGAAGCAGAACTGGCATATCATCACCACCCATGGTAAAAATCGTCTCAGGGTTATCTATCGCAGCAAAGTAGCTATTGTCACGATTGAGGTTCTGCAAGTCACCATATCTCTTGATGACCTTCTGAGCATACTTAGCTGCCATCTCCCAATTTTGCATATAGAGATATACACGACTGAGGAGCATCTGCACGGATACAGAGTCTGCACGATAGGTACTCTTGCGACTGATACTTCTGGCGGCAGTCAGTTCCTTCTCTGCTGCCAAGAGGTCTTCCACGATCAAGTCGTAACACTCCTGCACGGTATTTCTGGTGAACTTCACGTCCATTACCTCCTTGCTGGTCTTCACTGGTACACCCAGTGCTGTAGCTGCCGTACTCTCCTCGTATGGCTGACCATACATATTGGTGAGCCAGAAGTAATACCAGCCACGCAAGAAGTGAGCTTGTCCTTTCACATAGTTGACACCGGCTATCTCGTCATCTGTACTTTGTGGCACATTCTCCACACTCGACAACACGTTGTTGGCTACATTGATGTACTTATACATCTTAGTCCATGTATTATTTTCTGTATAGTAGGTGGTGAAAAGTTCATCGACACCTACACGAGACTGCCAAGTGAGATAACCGAATTGATAGTGGTGAACACCATATCCCGTAAAACTACTAGTTGCTGTTGAACTGCACTCATCTACCTCATCTGAAAGGAGATGAACAAAGGTTCCAACATTCGCCTCGTTCTTAAAATAATCGCTATTATTGACTGGCATATAGCAGTCGCCGAGCAAAAGTTCATTGAGGTCTTTCCAAGAGCGCACATAATCGTTGTCTTGTGAATATTCCTCCAAGAAGCTGCTACAACTGCCCAAGGTCATCATGGCTGCCAGAGCCAATATATAATGTTTGATATTCATGACTTTACTTGTTTAGAAATTGATAGTTACACCGAGCGTATAACTTGGTGTGTCAGAAAGTTGAACTTCCGTGAATCCTCCCTGTGTTGGTGTCTGTCCACGAAGGGCAGAGTCACACCATGTATGCAGGTTGTAGCCGCTCAATGTGATGGCGAGACGATTGAGTCCCATACGGTCGAGCATCTTGCGGTCGAACTCGTAGGTCAGCGAGAGTGAAGACAACTTCAAGTAGTTGGCACTCACGACACGAGCCGTACTGTAATCATACATCGTCCAATAAGAACCCGTAGCTATTGGCGCACCACTCCACTCTGCTGAAGACCAGTGGCTGTTGTAGAAGTAATAAGAACCATTGCCCTTTCCCATTACGGATGGAATCGTAGTATGATTCTCATCGCCTGGCTTCTGCCATCTGTTGAGGAAGTCCTTGTGGATGTTCTTGTCTGAGTTGAAGGCACTACCGCCATTGCTGACTCCATCAAACAAGCGGAACAAACGAGTCTTGGCACCTAAGTTGTAAAGCAAGGTGGAACTGAGTCGCCACTGCTTGTAGGTGAAAGTATTGTTGATACTTCCCGTGATGTCCGGCTCACGTCTTCCTGATGGAACGAGCACCTTGGTATAGACAGAATATTCGTCCTTGTCTTCTACCTCCTTGAAACGATCCTCGAAATCATCGATGATAGGACCGCCATCGATAGGGTTCAGACCCAAGAACTTATAAGAATAGAACGTACCCACAGCCTGACCCTTTACTACTGCTGTACCATTGAGGAAGTCGTTGAGGGTATAGGTCTCTGCACCTGGGGCAGTCTCCACCTTATTATATACCTTGGAAAGGTTGCCTGAGAATATCCAATAGAAGTCTTTCAACTTGACTGGGGTTGCAGTAATGGTGAAGTTGAAACCCTTGTTGATGATGTTACCGGAGTTGACCACATACGATTTGTAACCATTCACATCGGCGATGGTCTTGTCCATGAAGGCATCGGTGGTCTTCTTGTAATAGTACTCCACCTCAAACTGCAAGCGATTGCGGAAGAAGCTTGACTCCAAGCCCACATTCACGGAGCGGGTCTTCTCCCACTTCAAGTCTGGGTTGGCGAAATAAGCCACAGTGGAAGTGAACTCATCATAGAACGAGTTCATGTTACCCTTCTTGATAATCAACTCAGGGGTTTGGTTGTCAAGCATGTTGCCTTGCTCTCCGTAAGACGCCTTCAAGCGCAAGTCATCAATCTTCTCACTCTTAATCTTGCACAAGTTGCGAAGGTTAAGGTTACCAGACACAGACCAGATAGGAAGCAACTTATCCTTGCTTCGGCTACCAAACTGGTTGGAACCATCATAACGTCCATTCGCATTGAGCGTGAAGAGATCTCTGTAAGTATAAGAAAGTGTGGCGTATGCCGACACCATGTTGGTCTTTCTATCCGTGAGAGAAGGCACATTGGAGCGCATCCAGTTCCAATAGCCCGTAAACTTCTCTGGAATATTGGAAGCAAACGACATACCACGTTCCTTGTAATAACCACGCTGGGTATAGCTATTGGCCTTGTAATGGGTAGAGCTAGCCTCGAAACCGGCTGCCACATTGATGTTGTGAGCCATCGCCTCACCGAAATACTTATTGTAGTTGGCTTGCAAACGAGCCGTCCAACCTACACTCTTCGTATTGTTCTTGCTCAACTCACCGCCGTATGGCAAGGTACAATTGGCAAAATCGGTCACGGTCTCACCATCTTCCACAGTACGCAACTGACTGGCATGGAAAGTTTTCTCTCCATACCAAGTTTCGATGTCGGCATTCTGCACATTGGCAGAGAAGACGGCATTCAGGAAGAAGTCGTTGATAGGCTGATAGCGCAAGTTGAATGTAGTGGTCACTGCGTTCGTCTCCTGATTGGTAGAACTGTTGTCTGCCTCGTTCAAGATATTGTAGTTAAGCCAGTTTTTGCCGCTATAACGCTTATAGAAGCTATAACTACCATCGGCATTGTAGGCAGGGATGGCACGGCTGGTATTATAGGCATAGTTGATGAAGTTGACTTCACCAGCTGCATACTCACGCTTGTTGAGATAACCATTGATGTTGACCTGGAACTGGAACTTCTTCGACAAGTTGAAGTCAATCTTAGCCATCGCCGTATAACGACGGTTGGTCGTATTGTTGATGACATCGTCCTGGTCGGTATAACCTACAGAAGTATAGTATCTCACCAACTCTGAACCACCTGATACATTGACAGAGTGGTCGTGTGAGAAGGAATTGTGGGTGAGCAAGTCAAACCAGTCGGTATTCAAGTTCGCCATCTCATACACCTGCTGCTTGAACTCCTCATGGGTGATTTGTCCTGCATAGTACTGTGAGAGGGCATACTCATAACCTGTCTTTGGCATACCGCTTGGGAAGACGTAGTGAGAATCCACCAAGTCTTGCGAGAAGGCGATGCGCTCGGCTGAGTTCATCAAGTTGATCTTGCTATCCGTATAATAAGGACGCTTACGCATCGTAAACTGGGCTGAGTAAGAGATGATAGGCTTACCCTCACGACCACTCTTGGTGGTTACCACGATGACACCATTGGCGGCACGAGTACCGTAAAGGGCAGTAGCCGCAGCATCTTTCAAGACATCTATACGCTTGATATCCTGTGGGTTGATACCAGAGATGGCGTTACCGATACGGTTCACATAGTCTGGGTCGTTGAGCACATCGGAAGTCAAGTTAACTGGGTCGGTCAGGATAACACCATCGAGCACCCAGAGTGGTTCACGGTTACCTATCAACGTGGAGGTACCACGAATACGAATCTTGTTGGTGGCATTCACCTCACCACTGGCATTGGTGGCTATCAAGTCTGGAATCTGACCTTCGAGCAACTTAGATACATCGCTCACACCACCACGCATCAACTCACTCATATCCTTAGATACGACAGAAGAGGTGAGGTTACGGCGGTCCAACTGTTGATAACCTGTCACGACAACATCCTGAAGGTTTTGGCTAGCATCCTTCATCACAACCAAGGCAAAGTCGCCACGCTTGCCACTCCAACTCGTGTTCTTCATACCTATATAAGATATGTCGAGCGTGATATGGTCGGCTGCCTTCAAGGAGAACTTACCATCGGCATCGGTCACGGTGTTCTGGTTGTTCTTGCGATCACGGATGATGGCACCGATGATAGGTTCACCAGCTTCATCCATCACCATACCTTGCAGTCTTCCATCCGTGCTCTCCCACTTCTGGTTAGGCACATTGCTGCTCTTCACGATGACGATGTACTTGCCCTTGCTCATAGCCTTGAGCGGACGATTTTGGATGATGGCCTCCACTGCCTGCTCGGCAGTCTTGCCACTCACGTTGACCGTCACCTTGAAGTTGACGTCATCGTAATTGTACTGAATCTTCTTGCCCGTCTGCTTTTCCACTTTGTGCAGGGCAGAAGAAGCCTTTTCGTTGACAAACGACATGGTGACTCGCTTGGCAGTCTGCGCCAACACAGGCGTAGCCATAGCAAGCATCATCGAGAATGTCATACACCCTCGTTTCATGTTGTCTAGCTTTCTCTTGTTAAAACTCATACTTTCTCTCTTTTCAGTTGATATTTATTTCTGTTTATCTTTCCTTTTTATATTTTAATATCATACCATCATTATTTCACCAAAATGGTATTTTGCTTCTGCTTGATTTGGATTTTTGCAGAACAAATGAGCTGGAGCTGTCGGATAGCTTCCTCAGCGGATGCAGTTCGCTCCATGCTAAAGTGAAGACGTTCATCAATGTGCAGACTGGAAGCAAAGACGATGCTCATGTTATACCAACGTCCCATCTCCAGCATGATTTCATGCAAGCTCTGTCCATCAAAATAAAACAGTCCATTCTTCCATCCCAGTACTTGTTCCAAGTCGGCATCCTCCACCGTGACAAAGCCTGTCGTTCCCACAGTTGCCACCTGTCCTGGCTCCAAGATAGTTTGTTGCTTAGCCACCTCCACGTTCACTTTTCCCTGAAGCAAAGCCACACGAGCTTGCTCTTGGTCAAAGTTTCGCACGTCGAAGACTGTTCCCAGCACCGTTACATCCAGTTGCTTTCCATTCACCACAAACGGGTGCTGTTCGTCATACTTCACTTCAAAATACCCCTCACCTTGCAATTTCACCTTTCTGAAGCCATCCTTGTCGAAATGGCAAGGAAAAGCAAAGGTACTTCCAGCGTTGAGTGTCACCTTGGTGCTATCATCGAGCATAATGGTAGCCATCTGACCATGAGGGACAGTAATGACTGCCTCGTCATGGTTATCCTTTGGAACATCAAACATTCTGATGACATTATCAGATGTAAGCACGAAGCCCGACTTGGAACTTCTGCTATTAGCAGCCAAGTCGATCATCTTGCCATCCACACAGAGGCTAATGACATTTTTCTCTTCCCCTGCCATATAGACGACATCGCCCATCTTTGCCAGTTGCTGTTGCATTCTGCTGGAAGCCATTTTATCTTCCTCTCCCAAAGGCAATACAAGATAGCACAAAGCGGCGATGCAAGCTGCCATTGCCACAGCCAGATAAGGTCGAAGTGTTTTCCACCTAGACTCTTTCACCCCAATGTTTTTCTTGAATTGCATGAAGGCCTTGTCGGCATCAGGCAGAGGCGTATCTTCCAGCAAGGCACGCTTCAGCTCAAAGCCAAATTGATCATTATTATAATTGTCTTCCATCATGGATATTTCGTTATAAATTGTCACTTTTTATTTATAATACGTAAAGGCCAGGAACCTTGTGCCCCTAAAAAGTAATATTTTGGCATTTTTCGCTTCATTTTGCTCAAAAAAATAAACACGGACAAATTGAATTTGTCCCGAAGATTTGTCCCGCATCTCATAACATCCTCATAATCTGCATTTTACAAATACAAGGACAAAAGACGAGGACAAATTCAATTTGTCCGTGTTTTAATTTTCTTTCTTTTTTCAAAGCAGAATGCTTTCAGAGGGCTTCCAAAAGCAAGGATACACTCACATAACTATCCTTTCTCTTGCTCAAAACTATGAGTTGTGAATGTTAAAGCTATGAGTTGTGAATGTTAAAACTACGAGTTAGATTTATTAGCATTTAATCTTGCATTATTCGAAACAAACAGAGGAGCAACCATTTCCTAGGTTGCTCCTCCACTATATATATAATAAGGTGTTATTTCTCCGTATAAAGCACTTGAATCATCGTCTGTCCCACCGCCTTCATGGTGTTCTTGTCGAGATGAGCCATATCGTCACTCACGGTATGCCATGTAGGACCGAAGCTGCTCTGCTGGCAGTCGGGATAATAGGCGATGACGTCAATCGTAGGAATCTTCGCCTTCTCGTTGACTGGGATGTGGTCGTCGGTAATCATGCCACCATCACTCTTAGGGAAGTAAGAGCCATAACCTGCCTGGCGAGCCGCCGACCATACCTTCTTGACGATCGCAGAAGCATACTGCTGTGACATGCCCTCACGATAGAATTTGGCTCCTTGTCCTCCTACCATGTCGAGGAGGATGCCATAGCGAGGGAAATAACCATCAGGCTTGTTCTCGCTCCAATATTGAGCACCCAGTGCCCAAGAATCTCCACTGTCTTGAACGTCAGACCACTGAGGTGTTCCCCAGTCCTCTGTATCAAAGCAGATGAAATCGACCCCGATGCTCGGATTGAGTTTCTTGTCTATCTGCAACTGGCGGGCGATTTCCAACATCACGGCGACACCACTCGCTCCATCGTTGGCCGCCATCACAGGCTTGTGCCAGTTGGTGCTATCTGGGTCGTTGTCAGCCCAAGGACGACTGTCCCAGTGGGCACACAGCATGATGCGAGTCGTAGCCTTCGGATTGTAGTGGGCGATGATGTTGGTGTTCTTCAATACCGTTCCATCATATCCCTTCAAGTTAGCCTTCTGAGTTTCCACCTCGCAGCCGAATTGCTTAAACTTCTTCACAATCCACTCGCCACACTTATCATGTGCCTCGCTATTCATCGTGCGAGGACCGAAATCGCATTGCGCCTGACAGAATGCCAAGGCAGAATCTGCATTAAAGGCAGGACCCACAGGGTTCAACTTTTCCGCTTCCTCCACCTCTTCCGTCTCTGGCGAACTCGACGAGTGGGCGTTCTTATAGCTGATGCCGCCTGCCACAACTCCGGCAGCCACCACCAAGCCTAATATCATCTTCATTTTCTTCATTTCTTTCTTTTTCTCGTTATAAAGCATTAGAATTCTTCACTCTTCACTTACCTTACCTCACGCTTTGCACTTGCGCCATTACTCTGAGCCAGTTGCCGCCCCAAATTTTGGCGATGTCTTGCTCGCTATACTTACGGCGAAGCAACTGGATGGTGAAGTTGATGAGCTCTGAGGAATCAGCTAGTCCACAGATGCCGCCATCTCCATCAAAGTCGGTGCCGAGTCCCACATGGTCGATGCCCATCACATCGATGGCATGTTCCAGATGAGCGATAGCGTCCATGATGTCAGCCTCTCCCTCCTTCTTCAAGAATCCGTGATAGAGCGTGGTATGAGCTACGCCACCCTTGGCAGCAAGCGCACGCATCTGGTCATCAGTCAAGTTGCGAGGCACATCGCAAAGCAACTTGCTACTGCTATGGCTACACACGATAGGTTGACTGCTGATTTCCAGTGCATCGTAGAAACTCTTCTCACCTCCATGACTCAAATCTACCATGATGCCGAGACGGTTCATCTCATGGATTACCTTTTCGCCAAAGCTGCTCACGCCATTGTGAGTGTTGCAGCCACGGGCGCTGTCGCAGATGTCGTTGTCGCCGTTGTGACAGAGCGTGATATAGACGATGCCTCGCTGGGCAAAGTGCTTCACATTGGCGATGTCATGCTCTAGGGCAAGACCATTCTCGATGCCGAGCATGATGCTCTTCCTGCCATTGCGCTTGTCGTTGTAAAGGTCGGCAGGTGTACGAGCGATGCTCAGGTAACTGCTGTTCTTGCTCACGATGTCCTCTATCTTGTCGAAGATGAGGTCGGCATACTGAGCAGGTCCCTCCACATCAAAGGCGACCTTGCTACTGAAGGTCTCGCCTATCTTAGGCTGCGGCAAGTAAGCCACCATCGTGGTAGCGTCTTGATGTCCATCAGTCATCTTATGCAAATCCACCAAGATGCGGGAATCTCGATGGTCGAAACGGATGCCCTGTGGGAAGAACATCGGGGTATCGCAGTGGGTGTCGAGGATGAGGATGCGCTTATGCAACTGCTTGGCCTCATAGAACTCGTTGGCTTGTCCCACAAGCCACTGGAATATCTTAAGCCCCTCATCTTCCAACCACTCCGGATGCCATTGCACGCCGAGGATGGATTTATATTCGCTACTCTCCACCGCCTCGATGATGCCATCGGAAGACTTGGCGATGGTACGCAACTTCTTGCCCGGTACGCTCACTGCCTGGTGATGGAAAGAGTTGACAAATATCTTCTCCTGCTTATATATATTAAATAAGGTGGAATCCTTCACGATTTGCACGCTGTGGGTGGGTTCCTCACGATCGGCATCTTGCGAGTGCTTTACCTCTTGGTGGATATCTTGCTCCACCTTTCCACCCAAGGCGATTGCCAAGGTCTGGATGCCACGGCAGATGCCCAGCATCGGAATCTGGCGGTTGTATGCCAAACGAACGAGCAAGAACTCTGCTAGGTCACGCTCACGGTTGATGTTGTGCAGGCGTGGCGAAGGCTCCTCGCCCATCCAGAGAGGATTGTGGTCGCCGCCTCCCGAAAGAATCAGTCCATCGAGATGCTGGAGCGTATTGATGATAACATCAGTATCTGCCACAGGAGGGATGATGACGGGGGTACCGCCAGCTGCAATCACTTGTTTATAATATCGGTCACGAAGGGTGGCATCTACCCCCTCATAGTTGGCAGAGATGCCGATGATGGGTTGGTGCTGTACTTCGGGAAAAACAGAATAGACACCTTTGAGGTGTGAGTCCAAATCAAATGTTTCCATTTGCTTACCTTATTAATATATATATGTAGAAGTTCTAAAATGACATGGCTAAAGAAACTCCAAGAGTATCCAACAAAAAAAATGGGATGCTTGTAGGCATCCCATCATTTTCATATTATTCTTCTTCCAAAATAACAGGAATCTCACGCTTGATACTCTGCTCCAGCGAGATGAGGGTCTCGGTGGAAACCACGCCTGGGATGGCTTGCAACTTATTGTTGAGCAAGTCCATGAGCTGCTCGTTGTCACGGGCATAGAGTTTGATGAGCATGGTGTAAGAACCAGTGGTGAAGTGGCATTCCACAATTTCAGGAATGTTCTGCAATCGCTCCACCACTTTCTTGTACATGTTGCCACGCTCCAAGTTCAATCCCACGTATGTACAAGTAGAGTAACCCAAGCTCTTAGGGTTGACATCGAATCCACTACCAGTGATGAAACCAGCTTCCATCAGATGCTGAACTCGCTGGTGAATGGCTGCACGAGAGACACCACACTCTGCCGCTACGTCCTTGAAAGGGATGCGGGCATTCTTTGACAAGATACCCAAGATCTTTCTGTCAAGATTGTCTATTTTCTCCATTTCTTTTGTTTTATGTTATTGTATCTTTGATGGTATTATCTTATACCAAATAGCAAAATTAAGAAAAAGAATTGATACTAACAACAAAAAGCACGAAAATTTTGTATTTTTCGTGCTTTTTGTTAGTTTTTGTTCTCTTTTTAACCAAAAGAGATAGATTTTCCCTACTTTCTTTTTTACTTTCTTCTCTTTCTAGAAGCCTTCTTGGCAGGAGCTTTCTTGGCTGTTGTATTAGCCTTCACGCTCTTAGCCTCAGCAGAAGCAGCCTCCTCCTTGGCAGGTGCCTTCACCTCTGGCTTGACAATGCTTACCAATTCGAGGTCAAAGACCAATGTTGAGTATGGAGGAATCTGACCAGCCTGGCGAGCGCCATATGCCAACTCCTGTGGGATGTAGAGTTGCCACTTGCTACCTACAGGCATCGTGGTCAAAGCCTCGGTCCAACCCTTGATCAAGTTGCCTGCCTTAAACTTATCAGACTTAACGCCATGCTTCTTGGTAGAATCGAACACGGTGCCATCTATCAAGCGACCCTCGTAGATAACCTCCACCTCATCGCTCTTCTGAGGCACCTCACCTGTACCCTCTGTAATCACCTTGTACTGCAAGCCGCTAGGCAATACCTTCACACCTGGCTTCTTGGCATTCTCGGCGAGGAACTTCTCGCCAGCACCAGCCAAAGCCTCCTTCTGGAAATTCTCGGCAGTCTTAGGAGTAAAGAAAGTAGTGTCGCTAGCCAATGCTGCCATGAAACCCTCCTGGAAGAGAGCGTGGCTGATAGAGTCGTTGGCACTCTTCAGTTCCTCCTTGGTACCAGGATAGACACGCTTCTCCACCAACTTGGCAATCTCCATACCAGCAGAGTAAGCGATGGTCTGAGGATTCACGCCCATAGCGAGCGCATCCTTGTAACCACGGATGAAGTTCTCCATGTAGGTGGTATCCACCTGATAGCTCTGCTGAACATAGTTGATCAATCCACGAGTGGCATTGACACCAGCAGCATAGCTCAAAGAATCGGCTGACGTTTTCAACTCAACAAGGGCAACTGCCTTCTTGTCCTTGTTCTTATCCTTCTTGTTTGCAGCACCCACTGTAAACAAAGAAGCACTCGCCACGAGGACGAGTGCTATCATTATCATTTTCTTCATTTTTATCTAAGTCCTCTTATATCTGAGCTCCCACAAAAATTACTTGTCACCTATAGAAAGCAACTCAATCTTGAAAATCAAGACAGAGAATGGCTTAATCTGACCCTGGTTGCGCTCACCATAAGCCAACTCCTGAGGGATGTAAACCTCCCAAACAGAACCTACTGGCATGTGAACCAAAGCCTCAGTCCAACCCTTGATCACCTGGTTAGCACGGAGAGAGATAGGCTCGCCACGCTTGTAAGAAGAGTCGAATACCTTACCATCGATGGTCTTGCCCTCATAGTTTACCTTCACCATAGAAGTATCCTTTGGCATAGCGCCGTTGCCTTCCTTGATCACCTTGTACTGAACGCCTGAACGAAGAGTGACAACTCCTGGCTTCTTCTTATTGGCTGCGAGGAACTGCTCACCAGCCTTCTTGTTAGGACCATACTGCTTCTCCATCTCCTTAGACTTGATGGCAGTCATCTTGACCTGAACGAGCTGACCAGCCTGCTCCATAGTCATCAAACCCTTCTTGCCAGTAGTATTGCTAACGAAACCAGCCATGAAGTTCTTCAAAGAGATAGTCTTGGTAGAGTCCTCACCAAATACCTCGTGGTTGATACCCTTTACCATCTGGTTAGAAATCTGCTGACCGATCTGAATACCAGCATAGTAAGCAGCCTTCTTCTTGTCGTCACCAGCATTGGCACCGTCGTTGAGGCCCTTGATGAAGGCATCCATATAAGTTGTATCCACGCCCATACGCTCTACCAAGAACTCTGTCAAGCCCTGAGACTGAGTGATACCCATGGCATAGCTCAATGTGTCGATGTCATTCTTAAGATCTGCCTTTGGGGTAGAATTGCCACAGCCTACGAAAGCTGCAGAAGCGAAAGCCAACATGGCTCCGAAAATAATCTTTTTCATTTTTGCTTATTGTTTTAATTCTTTGTTCTAGATTGATACAAATGATAGCCTGCGACGAGAGGGATTACTTGACAGCAACCAACTCTACGTCGAAAATCAAAGCTGAGAATGGAGGGATGGCTGCACCTGCGCCACGCTCGCCATAACCCAACTGGTAAGGGATGAAGAAGCGATACTTAGCACCCTCGGTCATCAACTGAAGACCCTCTGTCCAACCAGCGATTACCTGGTTCAATGGGAATGTAGCTGTCTGACCACGGTCGTAAGAGCTATCAAACTTAGTACCGTCGATGAGAGTACCCTCGTAGTGGCACTCCACCTGGTCGGTAGCCTTAGGAGCCTTGCCATTGCCCTCACGCAACACCTGATATTGCAAACCACTCTTGGTGGTGATGATGCCTTCCTTCTTACCATTCTCTGCGAGGAACTTCTCGCCAGCCTCCTTGGCTACCTTGCCCTTCTCGGCAGCAGCAGCCTGAGCCTTAGCCTCTTGCTCTGCGAAGAAATTCTGTACCAACTCTTGTGCCTCTTGCTCGCTCATCTGCAACTTGCCTGCGATGGCATCCTTCACAGCCTGTGCGAAATCGTCGATGTTCAAACTTTCAGCTCCCATAGAAGCCAACTGGCGACCGATACCGATGCCAAGAGCGTAACTTACCTTATTCATAAAATCTATTTATACTTTTTTGATTAATAATCTAACAAAATGTCTTAAAACGTGTGCAAAGATACGACAAATCGGGCGAAGAACAAAATTATTTGGGCAGATAACGTTGCTATTTGCGGAAAAATTACTATTTTTGTGCATTCTTAATAGTAAGAAGATTGTTTCTTTTAGAAAAAGAAGCGAGAAAGTTATCAATCAAACCATGATAATTATGAAGAAACTTGTATTTTTGACCGGTGCCGGCATGTCGGTGGAAAGTGGATTTAAGACTTTCCGTGGCAACGACGGTTTGTGGGAGAACTACCCTGTGGAGCAGATAGCCACCCACGAGGGATGGGAAGCCGACCCTACCCTAGTAACCAACTTCTACAATATGTTGCGCCACAAGCTCTATGCCGCCCAACCGAACGAGGGGCATAAGCTCGTCAAGGAACTGGAGAAAGATTTCGAGGTGACCGTCATCACCCAGAACGTAGATAACTTGCACGAGAAGGCTGGTTCCAAGAACGTCATCCACCTGCACGGCGAGCTCTCCAAGGTTTGTTCTTCCGACAATCCTTACGACTATCGCTACATTAAGGAGTTGCCAGAGGATAATTGCGAGGTGGAGCCTGGCACCAAGGCAGGCGATGGCAGTCTCTTGCGCCCCTTCATCGTCTTCTTCGGCGAGAATGTTCCGATGATAGAACCTGCTGCCGAGGCGGTGCAGAATGCTGACATTTTCGTCATCATCGGCACCTCCCTCAACGTCTATCCTGCCGCCGGCTTGATTTCCTACACCAAGCCCCACATCCCTATCTACCTGATAGACCCAGGAGCCGTCAACACCAATGGGTACTATCAGATAAAACACATCATGAAGGGTGCTTCTGAGGGAATGAAGGAACTGACCGAGATATTGGAGAAGGAGAAATAAAAACCTTATCTCACTCCCACTCTAGCCTCGGCGACATTGACCACATAGTCGCCGAGCTTCTCACACTCCTGTATGATGTCCATATACATCGTTCCTACACCATAGGTATAGAGGTGGTTATCGACATCATCCAGGTTCTGGTTGCGAAGCTGGTTGCGATAGTTATTGATTTCCGTCTCGATATTGAACGTGTGGGTCATCGTGAGCGTATGACGGTCGTGGGTGAACATATAGTTCATCTGCGTCAAAGCCTCATCCACCAACTTAAACATCTGATGGATGTTCTGATACTGCTGGTCAGTGAAGTCCTCCTTGTTGTCCTTCTTGCGCTTGATGGTGCGAGAGATATTGAAGCAACTGTCGCCAATGCTCTCTATCTCTGAGATTTCACGGAGCATGGCACGAATCTTCGCCTTGGTATCATCACTCAGATGAGCATCGCTCACCTGGTCGAGATACTTCGCTATTTCTATCTCCATACTGTCGGAGATTCCCTCATACTTCTCGATACGCTCATAGAGCTTGTCGAAGTTCTTGTGATCCGTTGTCCCCAAGAGTTCCATCACCATACCAAACATACGATGGATGCGATCGCCGAAACTGCTGATTTCCTTCTGAGCCTCGAAGACAGATAGTTCAGGGGTCTTCATGATACCCGTTTGGATGAAACGCAGACGGAAGTCCTCATCCTCCTTGTCAGCCTTCGGTTTGATAAGTTGGCAAACCAACTTCTCTATCTGAGGTATAAACCAGATGAGAACTGCTGTATTACACACATTAAAACAGGTGTGGAACATCGCCAAGACGATAGGCAGCAACGTAGCTTTCTGGGCTGCCGACATATTTCCATCCGGATTATATCCTACCAATGAACATACAAAGTTGACGAAAGGATAGAACAGACAGAGCACCCAAATGACACCAAACACATTAAATACAAGATGGGCCAAAGCGGCACGTCGGGCCTGTGCATTGGCACCCAATGCAGCGAGATTGGCAGTAGCCGTCGTTCCGATATTCTCACCCATCACTAAGGCAATACCGAGATAGATAGGAAGTACACCGGTAGAACAGAGCAGGATGGTAATAGCCATGACGGCAGCCGAACTCTGTACGATACAGGTAATGACCGTACCTATCAGAAGGAATGTGATGATGGTAAGATGGCTCTTCGTATCAAAAGAACTGAAGAAGTCGATGACCGAAGGATTGTGTTCCAGATCGAGATCCTTTCCTGCAGCACTCAAAAGAACGAGGGCGAAGAAGAGGAAAGCAATACCAAAAAGGAAATCGCCGAAATAGCGCCGTTTCTTACTGTATATCAGCATGATGCCTAAGAAGAATGCGGGGAACACGACTATCGTGAGATCGACATTATAGCCCAGCGACATAATCCATGCCGTAAGCGTGGTACCGATATTGGCACCCATGATGACGGAGATGGCTTGAGCCAAGGTGAGAAGACCTGCGTTGACAAAGGAAACCGTCATCACGGTAGTAGCAGAAGAACTCTGCACGGCACAGGTAATAAATGTACCTGTAAGCATACCCGTGAGCCGATTGGTTGTCATCGCTCCTAAGATGTGTCGCAACTGAGATCCTGCCATTTTCTGCAAAGCCTCACTCATCACTTTCATACCGTAGATGAGCAATGCCAGAGAACCGAGAATCTGAAAAAAAATCACAAGATATTGACTTGTACTCATAAATGTTTTGTTACGTGGAAATACTCGTTACATTTCGTTTGCAAATTTAATAAGATTTCTGCTGATTCCGAAATATTTGCGACAGATATTTCAAGTTGTAACAGGATTGTAACATCTCTGACAAGAAAGAAGAAAAGAAGGCTCGCAGAAACGTCCTCCTATAAGGGAACTTCCGCAAGCCTTCTCCATAGATACCTATTTTAAATATATGAGAGAGAATTACCAACTAATCGTTGTTGTTGTATGTCAAATAGCCAAATTGCATGTCATCGCTACTGTAATTGGTGTTTATGAATCTCACGCACTTCACCTTGCCTGTTCCTTCCATGGTCATCAATGGCTTGCCTACAGGAGCACCGCCATTGGTGTCATAGAAGTAGAGTTTATAGGTGTTCCCTTTCTGGGTTCCCACAATCAAGTAATCGAATGGAGTACCACCACTCAAGGCTGGATTCCAGAACTGGTTAGCCACAAAGTCGATAGTCTCACCAGCCGGGATACCTTCAGGCTTCACTTCTATCTCTCCCATGTCATCATCCTTAAAGTTCATGGCATACAAACGTCCTGCATCCACACAATATAGATAAGAGGCCGTGACGCCATTGATGCCATAATAGGAAGCATTGGCGGCATGAGACCCCTCGCGAAGTGGTTTGCGAGCAGTTAGCGTGATACCTTGAAACGAACCCTCCGTGAGATAAATATATCGCTTTGCTGTTACATTGTCACGCATGATGACTACACCCGTCGCTCCACTTGGCAAGCGGTTATAGCCACAGCCCAAACACTCATAATTGGCCAAATTTTGCGTTTCTTCACTGCCAGTCATGTTCTCATAAAGCAAAGGAGAGACATCCAAGAGGTAGCCGTATGCCAGCAAGTTATGGTTTTGGGCATCCCACAAGACACCACCACCATACGAATCAATATCTGTAAAGAAATAACGGCTACCACCGCATTCACTCACAGGCATGCCATACTGACCAGTAGAAGGATTGCTATTAGAAATTGGCATTTTCGATTCATAAAATCCATGGTTGGTCAACATGCAATTGGATACACTGCCATTGAAGAAGGCGTAAGGAAACTCAGAATTCTCCATAGTTCCATACATTACATTGTTTCTGGAAAAAGCAGTTTTGAAGTCGGTCGTACGCTTCACCCTGAAATCACCACTCTCAGTCGTCACATACAACATATTGGCAACTTCCATCTGGTCATTGTCAGGGTTGACGTAGTAGGCATTATACTGAGCGCCCATAGAGAGAGGCTTTCCATGCAAGGCCTCACCATCCATGGAGGCAATAATGTTATAGCCCGTCTTTCCATCCTTCGTAATCAAATCCACATCGGAATTTCCATCCGTCGTTTCCTTCAAGACATAGAATCCTTGCGAGAAAGTGGTACGCACCGTCAAGGAAGTCCTCTTGTAGACAGTATAGCCCGACTTTCCCTGTGCTACCAAGCGCACTTGATAGGTACCAGGAGACAAGTTGACCTCATAGTGCAAGTCTTTCTCATGCCCTATCACCTCAGGCTGTATTTCATTTCCATCTTTATCTTTAGAACCTGTGGTAGAGTTCAACAACAACCAAGAATAAGTAACATCCTCCTGACTCTCGACTGTTGGTGTAATATCGAGGGTCTCGCCCATATAAGCCACCTGGGAATAGCTATCGGAAATCCCGGATATGATAATGTCGCCGACATCATTACCGCTCAGGGAACTGTCATCACTAAAACAAGATGACAGAGAGAGCGTCATTGCCAACGCTAATGCTTGATATATGATTTTTTTCATCATCAGTATTGCTTTATCAAATTAAAACATCATGTATTAATAATCGTCTTCCGACACAAAGGTAACTGGAGTACCATCAGCCTCGCAAAGCGGACCTTCGCCCTTTGCCTCACGCTCGGCGTTCACTTCCTCCAACCGCTGTGTCAACTTTTGAGTCAAGTATGTGAGGTAACTGGAGTCACCATCCATCAGCGACTTGATGTACTCGTCATCCCACTTCTCGCCAGTTTGTTCGATAAGGAACTTGTGCTTGACGACACCATAGGTACCAAAGTAGTTCCAAAATCCCCATGGCCATTCATCGTCACCATAGTTGTAGTTCCACATAGACGGTTCAGACAACTGGTCAGTAAACTCTATCGTACGCTCACAATATGGGTCATATCCATTGGCGAAATACTCATTGGGCTTAATGGCGAACTTCAAGACGACATTCTCTGTTTTCAAAGAAGCATCACGTAACAACACCACAGGAATCTTCGTACGGGCCTTACCTGCTGGCACAACATAATATTTCTGTAAAGAAGGGGTGCTGAAAGACTGATAGTGCTTATCTGCCACAGCATTGTTGGCCCCATCCACCTGCACTTGTTCCAAAGAGATAGGTCTATCATTATCAGCTATAAATCCCATGGTCTCCACTTCAAACCATAGGGTATCGTCCACAGCCGTTTCTGGTCCATAGACAAAAGAATAGGAACTACGAGCCAATTCCGGCCTAAAATTTTTCGTTGAAGAAATATCATAGTAAAAATTCAATCGGCTCGTGGAGTCACTATAAACAGGCAAATCTTTCTCGCAGGATGCCAATGACAGTACGCCTACCCATGCCAGTATATAAAATATAAATCTTTTCATCGTTATTTCATTTTAATAAAGATCACTTGTTACTATCATACTCAGTAGAAGGCAAAGGAAGAATATAGCTATCCTCTGTCATTACGTCATCGTCATTCCACTTCATTTTCTTGGCAGCTGTTCGTTTGTAAACATAGAACATCTGTCCCTCCGCAAACAACTCACGGCGATACTCATTAATCATTTCCTCGTGAGCAGCCGCCACCGTCTCGAAAGGTTGATAAAGCGTATATTGACAAGCGGCCATATAAGTGGCGTACAAAGATCGAATCTCTTCCAATGATTTGCTTGTCTCCATGGCGATAAGGTAAACCTCTGACATACGAAGCATAGGAATAATCTGATACTTGGTCGTCAAATACCCATTCTCAGCCTTGGACTCATCATACCAATACTTCTTGATAGAAGGACAAACCTGACCAAAAGGATTCTTGGTCTGGCGATTCCACCAATTCAAGTAACGATTGTGAGATGCAGTGCTACCTGGGACGGAAGCATACAAATCAGACAACATCTGGTTTGAGATGTAAGACTCCTCCTCACGTGCCTGTATTGTCAAACCACCGATAAGAACCTTGTTGGCATAGGTGTTTATGTCATACTTGCTGAGATAGAACAAGCACTCCGAAGGCAAGGCATTGTAACCTTTCGTCAAATCAGAAGCACCACTCAAAGCCATCAAAGGTTCGCCATCCGCCCCTTTGGCATTGATAATCTCCATTGCAATATCGTGAGCTTCCTGCGTTTCGCCCAAGTAAAGAGCCATACGAGCATGAAGGGCACGAACCGCCCAATAATTGAGTCGAGATTGACGGAAACACATGTAATCATCCTCTGCATCTGTAGCATAGTTGAGCTGCGAGTAAGTCTGACTGAAAATAGGATCGTTATCCTTCAGCGATGCCTCAGCCTTCAGGATATCCTTCTTCAAATTGCTTACATAATCTGCGAAAGCATAATACTGAGGCATCTCATCAATGCTCGTTGTATAAGAATAAGGCAAAGACACTTGCTTAGTCGCACCTTGAGGTATCTGACCAAACAAACGGAGCACATCAAACTGGCAATAAGCACGAATAGCATACGCCTCACCCGTGATAACGGCACGCTTCGTCTCATTGCCAATGTTCTCTCCGCGTTTCTCCAAGTTCTTGAGCAACACGTTGGCAGAGGAAATCACATTGAACAACTTGCCATAAATAGCCTTGATGGCAGGACGCACATTGTCCTTGTCATACTGATGGTGATAAAGATAATAACGTGTAGGGTCACTATCCTCGTCTATATCCTTAATATACCATAAGTTTGCCAAATCCTCAATATTGGTCATCGTCAGACGCTGACCATATGCGTCTGTATTTGCCATTTCCATATAACATCCCGTCAAGGCATCACGGAATCCATGATAAGACTCAAATTGATTTTTCTCCTTTTGAATGTTCTCACCTCGCACATCCAACCAATCATCACAAGATGTTGTGAGAGCGAGGGCGGTAAACAAGATTGCTATATATTTTTTCATCATTATATTCTTATTTTATAGATTTAAAACAGCAATTTCACACTTGCCTGAATATTACGTGCATATGGATAGCTCGTACCACGCTCCATCTTGACCGTACCCCAGTGAGCCAAGTCGTTGATGTTAACTCCTACTATCAAGCTATTGAGTTTGAAACATCTCTGTAAGTACTCGCACTTCAACTTATATTGCAAACTGATGGACTGCAACTCCAACACATTGTTGTCCATGACATATCTGGAAGTCGCCTTTGATGTGTAGTTGGACAACTTTGGGAAGAACACGACATCACCAGCCTGATACCAGCGACTACTCAACACACGTTCATCCACATTTTGGTTTCGAATAGCATACAATCCGATTTCCACACGATCACGCAAAGTAGAGTTGTAAACTTTACCTCCCCAATAATAGCCAAAAGAGGCATTGAAGGTAAAATCTCCCCACTGGAACATTGTATTCAAATTGCCACGGTACTTAGGATCTGCACTTCCACAATACACCTTGTCCTGCGCCTTCCAAGTATCCGTAATATTACCATTCTTATCGAGATAGATTTCCTTACCAGTACTTGGGTCGATACCCAAAGAACGAACTGCATAGATAGCATTCTGTGGTCTTCCCTCATAGAAGAGGTTCTGGATGCCAGAAGCATCATCATCATCGGCATCACTATTCATGTAAGCCTCCGTCTGATCCTTGATAGCTTGTGACAGATGGGTTATCTCATTCTTATTATAGACAAGTTGGGCACCTACCAACCAATTTATCTTGCGCTTGACGTCACGGATGATATATCCTTGCAAGGCAGCCTCCCAACCAACGTTCTTCACCTCACCTATGTTGGCACGATAAGAAGAAAAGCCCATGGAGAGAGGAAGGTCCATGGAAGACAAAAGGTTGTTGGTCTTCTTGGCATAGACATCAAAAGAACCCTTGATGCGATTATCCAACAATCCGAGCTCTGTACCAATGTTCATCTCCTTGGTAGTCTGCCAAGTCAGGTTTGGATTTCCGAAGCCACCCAACTGCGCTCCCATCCAGTTCATATAACGGTTGTCACTCACATACTTATAATAAGTATAGGCATCTGTCTCCAAGGCACCTGAAGCGGCACCCGTCTCACCGTATGAAGCCTTCAGGCGAAGCATATTAACGACAGAGTTTCCCTTAAGGAATTTCTCGTTGTGAAGGTTCCAACCTATACCTGCGCTCCAAAAAGGAGAATACTTCTTATCACTACCATAAGAAGAATTACCATCAATACGATAAGAGAAGTCCACGTAATACTTAGTATTATAAGTATAGTTGACATTGGCGGTCACACCA
>FR893262.1:0-653 GCA_000436035.1 Prevotella sp. CAG:732
TTCGAACCAACGACCCCGAGATTACAAATCACGTGCTCTGGCCAACTGAGCTAAAGAGGCGGGTGGACAAGCGATTCATATCGCACCGCTACAACCAAGTACCCTTGCTATGTTCCCATCCTGGGGGATTCCGAGGGAGCTGGTCGTATGAGACTTGTCCGTCTCATTGCTTTTAAGCGGGTGCAAAGGTACCGCTTTCCTTTGAACCCACCAAATATTTCGGAAGAAATCTTCGCTTTGTTAACGTTTCTTTAGAAATCTACGACGGTAATGCCGGCTCCGCCGAACTGCACATGCTCATCGGCGTAGTGCGTCACGTTAGGGATGCTGCTCACATATTGACGGATGAGCTGGCGCAGGATGCCATTTCCCTTGCCATGGAGGATGCGGACACGAGGCATTCCCACGAGGATGGCATCGTCGATGAAGTGCTGCACGGCATTGAGAGCCTCGTCGCCACGCATACCACGTACATCGAGATCTTGATGGAAATTGCTCTTGTGAGCATCGATGGTCTTGCGAGTCTCCTTGCTGATGCCGTAGGAGGCGAGACTTTCCTTGCGCTCCTCGGTCTTGTCCTTCTCGGTGTTCTCGGTGGCATGCTCCAGTCGGTTGAGTCGCATCTTGGTGCGCATACCCCCGAACACGGCGGG
>FR893262.1:664-3450 GCA_000436035.1 Prevotella sp. CAG:732
CCCCCGACCACGCCGGTAGCCATATCGCTCATGATACTCTCTATCTTGCCCACGGTGGTCAAGCCCTTGATGCGCACGGTGTCGCCAGCCTTCAACTCACGGTTGTTGTCGGTCTGCGACTTGTTCTGTGCATTGCGAAGAGCGGCAGCTGCTTTCTCTTGGTTTTGTGCCTTTTCCGCCTTGCGCTTGGCATGGCGTTCCTTGCGCTGCTGTATCTGAGCTATCTTGCGAGCTATCTTGTCATCGTTCTCCTTGGTGTCTATCTCCTGCATCTCCTGCTTGAAGGCATCGAGCTCCTGGCGGATGCGCTTGGTCTCCTCCTTCTCCGCCTGATTCTCACGGATCTCTCGGATGGCGTTCTCTATCTTCTTGTTGCTCTCCTTCAGGAGTTCCTCGGCTTGCTGCTTCGCCTTGGCGAGAATCTGCTTGCGACTCTTCTCGATCTCCTCGATGTCGCTCTCATACTTGGAGATGGTCTTCTCCATATCCTTCTCACGCTGATGGATGCTCTGTCGCTTGTTCTCCCAGTATCGCTTGTCTCTCACGATGTCCTGCAGGTACTTGTCGCTCTGGATGTACTCGGAACCGACGATGTCGGAAGCCTCCTTGATGACTTCCTCAGGCAATCCTATCTTGCGGGCGATCTCGATGGCAAAAGAAGAACCGGGGCGACCGATGGCGAGCTGGAAGAGTGCCTTCATCTCGTGGCGGTCATAGAGCATTGCTCCGTTTGCCACGCCCTCATGACTGTCGGCGAAGTGCTTCAGGTTCTGGTAGTGGGTGGTGATGACACCGTATGCCCCCTGCTTGCAGAATCGGTCGAGCACTGCCTCGGCGATGGCTCCACCGATGCCAGGCTCCGTACCCGTACCAAACTCATCGATGAGGATGATGGTGTTGCCGTTGGCTGCCTTCATCATGTTCTTCATGTTGAGCAGGTGGGAGGAGTAGGTACTCAGGTCGTTCTCCAAGCTCTGTTCGTCGCCGATGTCTATCATGATGTTTTGGAAGACACCGGTCTTCGAACGTTCGCTCACAGGGATGCTGAGTCCGCACTGGAGCATGTACTGCAAGAGACCCACGGTCTTCAGGCAGACAGACTTACCGCCGGCGTTAGGACCGGAGATGATGAGGATGCGCTTGTCTTGTGTGAGGGTGATGTCGAGAGGTACCACCTTCTCGCCCTTCTTCTCCAATGATTGTTGCAAGAGGGGGTGGATGGCACGTATCCAGTCGATGTGTGGATGGTCTTCCACCTCAGGCTCTATCGCCTTCTGTATCTCGGCGAGTTTCTGCTTTGCTTGGATGAGGTCTATCTTGGCGAGGAAGCGGTAGCTGTCCATGATCTCACGGGTGTAAGGGCGCAACTTGTTGGTAAACTGGGTGAGGATGCGGATGATTTCCTTGCGTTCCTCTCCCTCCAGCTCACGCACTCGGTTGTTGGCCTCCACCACCTCGGTCGGTTCGATGAAGACGGTCTTTCCGGTGGCGCTCTCATCGTGTACGATACCCTTGATTTTCTTCTTCAGGGTAGGGATGACAGGGATGACGAGTCTGCCATCGCGCAGGGTAGGGGTGACGTCTTTCTCCACCACGCCCTCGCTCTGTGCTGAGCGCAATATACTATATAAGGTACGGGAGATGCTACCCTCGGTCTTGGCGAGTTCACGGCGAATCTGGAGCAGTTCGGGTGTGGCGTTGTCACGTATCTTGCCAAACTTGTCGAGTATCTGGTCGATGCGCTGCACGATTTGTGGGAAAGTCACGATGTCCTTCGCCAGGAGGTGGAGGCTAGGGTAGGTGTATTTCTTCTCCCTGCGCCATCCGTCGTTTTCCTCGGCGTGGCTCTCGTCCTCGTCGCTGTGGTTGAGTATCTTCACGATGCTGTCGATGGTGGAGAGGGAGCGTCGGAGGTCGAAGAGCTCGTTCTCCTCCAGGTGAGTGTTCTCGATGCGGATGCGAACGATGCTTTCACGTACATCGTAGAAGTATTGCAGCGGGAAGTCCTCCACCTCCAGGATGAGGCGACGGAACTCACGCACTTGCTTGAGCCATTCGTTCACCTGTTCGGCATCATCGCTGAATGCCATCTTCTCCACCTGTTCCTTGCCTAGTGTGGAGAGACATCGCTCACGGAGCATGTTTCTGATCTCGTTGAATCCTATCTTTTGTTCGAAGTTGTCTGGGTATATCATGTGTTGTGATGTCTATATTTTGCCTTGTTTTCCACTGCGTTTTGCAGTGTTTTTCTCTTTGCTTTTTCGTAAAGCGTTGCAAAGGTACTGCTTTTTTACTGATAATCAAGCTATTAATAGCTAAAAATGCTAAAATCCAAACAAATAACGGTCGAGACCGAGGTCCCGACCGTCTATGATGTTTCATAAATGTCCTCATGTTTCTTTTTTAAGCAGGGACAAAGGTTTTCTTTAATTCTGCAATCCCTTGATTTGCTCTTGTGTCAAGCCTGTGGCTTGCATAATTTGCAGTATAGGTATGTCCATCGAAAGAAGATTCTTAGCAACTTCTAACATTCCTTCGGCTCTTCCTTCGGCTTTTCCTTCTGCTATTCCTTCAGCTCTACCTTCAGCTCTACCTTCAGCTCTTCCTTCGGCTCTTCCTTTAGCTCGACCTTCAGTCAAAGCTTTCTTCGTTGCTTCTTCCAACTCTTTTCGAGCAGCTTCTCTCTCCATACGTCTTTTCTCTTTCTCCCACTTATCAGTGGCATAGAGGTCGCGCATGATCTTGACATCCTCCTCGTAATAGTCACGCTCCTCTGGGGTGAGCTT
>FR893263.1 GCA_000436035.1 Prevotella sp. CAG:732
TCTCTTATCATTTAACAATCTTTCACTAAAAAATGATACCATTCTGGCCTTTATAAGTAAAAATGGTAAATCCTTCGGCAGAAAGTAATCAAAAATAGCCTGCTCGTCCGTGAGGATAAGTAGGCTTTTTAGTATTAAGTCCTATATCATATTACTCTATCTCCTCCAACCTCTCCTTCAATCTTCCCAAGAAGTAATCGGCATATTGGGTATAATCGCCAGTCTCATAGAAAGCGATTAATCCTCTACGATAATGCAGGATATCTGCATCCTTAGCTGAATATACAGGGATAAGGTCGGCATTCATCATCACCACGCTCTTCAACATCTTGGCATCCTCATATCGTTTTTCTGGCGTAATACCATCCTTCAAGAGCGTCTCCGTCTCCACATAAGTATAGGTATTTCCCTCTATCTTACCTGAGTAATAGCACCATACCACCGCTAAGTCTCTCAACTCAGAAGAAGAAAGGCTCGACAATTTTGCCAAAGGATTCGCCAAGATATCCTCTGCCCTCTTGAGTTGTTCCTCATTAAATATATGTTTATCCATTGTCATTTTCCTTATTTTCTATGATTATCATCAATCTTATGCAAAATTAAGCATAAATTCAGAGAAAAGCAAGAAAATATGCTTTTTTCTTCCCAAGAGCTTAATTTTTCCTCAAGAATGTTCTTATAAGAAATAAAGCAAGAAACAATCTGGTTGCTCATCATAGCAACATAGGCTAAACTTGGAAAAAAAACAATAAGTAGAACATTTAAAATTATAGGAGAAATGATTATGAAACGAGTATTCAATCTTTTGGTAGTAGATGAGAGTGGCAGCATGAGCATCATTGAGCGTCAGGCGCTCCTGGGCATCAACGAAACCTTGACGACCATTCAGAAGATGCAAGCCACCCACAAGAACTTGGAGCAGCGAGTAACGCTCATCACCTTCGACAGCACCCACAAGAACCTTTTCTATGACAACGTGTCCGCCAAGAAGGCAAATCCGCTGAAGGCAAAGGATTACAATCCATGCGGAGCCACCCCACTCTATGATGCCATCGGCATGGGAATCGCCAAGATCAATGCCCAAGCCACCGAGCAAGATTCCGTTCTCGTAACCATCATCACCGATGGTGAGGAAAACTGCAGCGAGGAGTACAGTCTGAAGATGATCAAAAACCTCATCGAGAAGCTGAAAAAGCAGAACTGGACTTTTACTTTCATCGGCACCGACGACTTGGATGTGGAGAGCATCGCCCTGGACATGGGCATAGACAACCACCTCCAATTCTCCGAGGATGAGGCAGGCACCCGAGAGATGTTCGTCAGAGAGAACCGAGCCCGCGAACGCTACAACAAGTGCCGAGCCATGGACTGCGCCTTGCCTATTGGCAGCTACTTTAAGGATGAAATAAGATAAAAAAGAAGAAGTTGACGAA
>FR893264.1:0-24023 GCA_000436035.1 Prevotella sp. CAG:732
CAGGTGGCTCAGAAGTTGGGATTGAACCAGGTAACCTACGCCGAGGAAATCCTCAAGGTGGAGAATGGCAAGGCTACTATCCGTCGCCATATCGACGGTGGTGTAGAGACTGTAGAGGCTCCATTGCCAGTGGTCATCACTGTCAACGGAAGTGCAGCCCCATGCCGTCCTTGCAACGTGAAACTCGTGATGAAGTACAAATACGCTACTTGCCCAATGGAGCGCAAGGGTGACGAGCCTTGGGCTAAGCTCTATGAGGAGCGCCCATACTTGACACTGAACCAGTGGAGCGTGGCTGATGTTGACGGCGACCCTGCACAATGTGGTTTGAGCGGCTCACCAACCAAGGTGAAAGCTGTGAAGAACATCGTGTTCCAGGCTAAGGAGAGCAAGACCTTGACAGGCAGCGATGAGGACATCGACAGCTTGGTAAAGGAATTGTTGGACGAAAGTATTATTGGATAATCCCAATCTGAATTTTTGAAAGAAATTATGAACAACGTATTTGTATATTGCGAGGTAGAAGGCACAACCGTTGCCGAGGTATCTCAAGAATTGCTCACCAAGGGTCGTAAGCTCGCCAACCAGCAGGGCGTGGAGCTTCATGCCATCGTTGCCGGTACTGGCATCAAGGGTAAGGTGGAAGACCAAATCCTCCCTTATGGTGTAGATAAGTTATTTGTTTTCGATGCTGAGGGTTTGTTCCCATACACTTCAGCTCCTCATACTGACATTCTCGTCAACCTCTTCAAGGAGGAGAATCCACAGATTGCCCTGATGGGTGCCACCGTGATCGGTCGTGACCTCGGTCCTCGTGTTTCTTCTTCATTGACCAGTGGTTTGACAGCCGACTGTACAGAGCTTGAGATTGGTGATTACGACGACAAGAAGAGTGGCAAGCACTATGATGGTTTGCTCTACCAGATTCGTCCTGCCTTCGGTGGTAACATCGTGGCTACCATCGTCAATCCAGAGCACCGTCCACAGATGGCTACCGTTCGTTCTGGTGTGATGCAGAAGCACATCTACGAGGGTGAGTGCAAGAAGGAAGTGGTTTATCCTGAGGTGAGCAAGTATGTTCCTGCCGAGGACTTCGTAGTGAAGGTACTCGACCACCACGTAGAGGCTGCCAAACACAACTTGAAGGGTTCTCCTATCGTTGTTGCCGGTGGTTACGGTGTAGGTAGCAAGGAAGGCTTTGACCAGCTCTTCGAGTTGGCTCACTTGCTCCATGGTGAGGTAGGTGCTTCTCGTGCTGCCGTTGACGCTGGTTGGGTGGATCACGACCGTCAGATTGGTCAGACGGGTGTTACCGTTCATCCTAAGGTATATATCGCTTGCGGTATCTCTGGTCAGATCCAGCACATCGCCGGTATGCAGGATTCAGGTATCATCATCTCTATCAACAGCGATCCAGATGCTCCAATCAACAAGATTGCCGACTACGTGATCAATGGTACCGTAGAGGAAGTTGTACCTAAGCTCATCAAGTACTACAAGCAGAACTCGAAGTAAGCACTTGTAGTACCCATCACATTATTTATATATAAAGAAAAGCAAAATGGCTAATTACTATAGTGATCATCCTGAGATTGAATTTCATCTCAATCACCCATTGATGAAGCGTGTTGTTGACTTGAAGGAGCGCAACTACGCAGAAAAAGACCAGTTTGAAGATGCACCTGTCAACTACGAGGATGCCATCGAGAACTACAAGCGATTGCTTGATATTACTGGCGACGTGGCTGGTAACATCATCGAGCCAAACTCTGAGAGCGTTGACCAGGAAGGTCCTCACTTGGAGAACGGTCGCATGATTTATGCTAGCAAGACTTTCGAGAACTTGGAGGCTACCCGCAAGGCAGGTCTCTGGGGCTTGTCAATGCCTCGCCGTTATGGTGGTTTGAACTTGCCTAACGCAGTGTTCTCTATGGCTTCAGAGATTATCTCTGCCGCCGATGCTGGTTTCCAGAACATCTGGTCACTCCAGAGCTGTATCGATACTCTCTATGAGTTTGGTTCAGAGGAGCAACGCCAGAAGTACATCCCTCGCATTTGCGCTGGCGAGACCATGAGTATGGACTTGACTGAGCCTGATGCAGGTTCTGACTTGCAGCGTGTGATGCTCAAGGCTACACAGGATGCCGATGGCACATGGCGCTTGAACGGTGTGAAGCGTTTCATCACCAATGGTGACTCAGACATCCACTTGGTTTTGGCTCGTTCTGAGGAAGGCACCAAGGACGGTCGTGGTCTCTCTATGTTCATCTACGACAAGCGTGATGGTGGCGTAACCGTTCGTCACATTGAGAATAAGCTTGGTATCCATGGTTCTCCTACTTGCGAGTTGGTTTACAAGAATGCCAAGGCAGAGCTTTGCGGTAGCACTCGTCTCGGTTTGATCAAGTACGTGATGGCATTGATGAACGGTGCTCGTCTTGGTATCGCCGCTCAGAGTGTCGGTGTAGAGCAGGAAGCTTACAATGAGGGTTTGGCATACGCTAAGGAGCGTGCACAGTTTGGTGAGAAGATCATCAACTTCCCAGCAGTTTATGACATGCTTTCTAGAATGAAGGCGAAGTTGGATGCTGGTCGTTCCCTCCTCTACTGCTGCGCTCGCTACGTTGACATCTACAAGGCTTTGGAAGACATCGCCCGTGATACCAAGTTGACTCCAGAGGAGCGTCAGGAGATGAAGAAATACACTCGTCTTGCCGATGCTTTCACTCCATTGGCTAAGGGTATGAACTCAGAGTATGCCAACCAGAACGCTTACGATGCCATCAGCATCCACGGTGGTTCAGGTTTCATCATGGAGTACAAGAGCCAGCGTTTGTTCCGTGACGCTCGTATCTTCTCTATCTACGAGGGTACGACCCAGTTGCAGGTAGTTGCAGCCATCCGTTACATCACCAACGGTACATACCTTGGCATCATCAAGGAGATGATGGAGAGCGAGGTAAGCGACGACTTGAAGGCATTGAAGGAGCGTGTAGGCAAGCTCGTTGAGCTTTACGAGGCTGCCATCAACAAGGTGAAAGAGGCTAACGACCAGGCAGTTCACGACTTCTTGGCTCGCCGTCTCTACAACATGACTGGTGACATCATCATGTCTCTTCTCATCCTCGATGATGCTACCAAGGCACCAGAGATGTTCCAGAAGAGTGCCAACGTATATGTTCGCATGGCAGAGGAGGAAGTTCTCGGTCATTCCGCATATATCCAGAACTTCAAGGCAGAGGACTTGGAGAGCTTCAAGGCATAAATGGTTTTCTCTCGCAGATTTCGCCGACAACGCAGATTCTTATTCGAGTCAATCGGGTTTCATGAATCAGATTTCTGCGAGATAAAGAGATAAAATAATAATAGGAGATAAGAAGCAAGAGGTTGCTGCTTATCTCCTATTTTTTGTTTCTTCAACTGGCAGAATGCCTTCCATTGCTTATCCAATGACAGCTCTTCATCAGGTGGAAGAAGGAAGTCTTGAAATTTACTTGATATATTCCACCTTGCTGTCATCCCTTAGCTTCGCCGCTGGAGTCTCATCAGGATAACCGACAGCGAGGATGTAGCTGATTTCATAGCCTTCAGGAAGACGGAGCTGAGCGATGAATGGCTTGTATGCCTCGCTGCGCTGAAGGAACATGGCGGCACTGCCCAGGCAACAAGTGCCAAGCCCTAGTGACTGGGCGGCAAGCATCATGTTCTCTCCCATCAATCCGACATTCAGCGTGGCATAATGATCATCCTTCGGACAAGCCACGACGATGATGTTGGGGGCATTGCGATACATATTCTTGAAGTTGGCATCACGCTTCACCTGCTCAGGATTTTCCTTCTTGAATATCTCCGTGGTACCCTTGATGAAGTCAGGATTTTCCACCACCCTCACAGCCCATGTCTGCTGGTTCATCGCACTAGGCGCATGGATGCCACACTTGGCTATCACCGCCAGTTTCTCGTGCTCCACAGGCTTGTCGAGATACTTGCGAACGGAACGGCGAGCCATGATCGTTTGGATTACCTTATTGGTCAACTCCCCTTTCGTTAATTCCAACGCAAAAGGAAAAACGCCTTGGGTAAACACACCATTCAACTTGCCATCATCCTTCAACTTTCCTGCATACACCGCCTTCAAAGCATCCATCTTGATATTTACAGAATCGGCTGAAAGATAATTCACAGCAGTTGGAATACCGTATGCTCCCTGGTCGGGACTATCCATTGTGACAGCCTTTTCCCCACTGACATGAAACACTAAGTTTAATGAAGTCATTCCCACCTTCAACTGTCCTTGCCAGTTTCCTACCAAGCCAGATTGTGCCTTGCCGAGCGATGGCAGCAACATCAAGCCACAAACCATCCAAGTTTTCAAATTCCCCATATCTTTATCTCCTTATTTTAATATTATATTAGATTCCCGTGCGAAATTACAAAGAAAAACGCAAACACACAAATAAATCTCCCAAAAATAAATGAGCAATCTTTATTTCCGTTGTTTTTATCTTAATAATCTACAAAACGAGCCTATTTTGTACTAAAATAAGCTAAAAACACATTTTAAAAGTTGACATGTATTGATTTTTATGCTATATTTGTCAACAAATTAAAGAAA
This sequence comes from Prevotella sp. CAG:732, assembly GCA_000436035.1. Taxonomy (GTDB): domain Bacteria; phylum Bacteroidota; class Bacteroidia; order Bacteroidales; family Bacteroidaceae; genus Prevotella. The sequence goes on from FR893264.1 coordinate 4,616, forward strand.
ATTATGGCTAACGACTCATTTTCGATCCGACTACATGAAGCTCGGCTCATGATGAAGCTCAGCATGGAAAAACTTGCAGAGCTTACAGGTGGCATCATCACCAAGCAGAGCATTTCTCGGTATGAGAAAGGCACTATGCACCCCAAGCGTAATGCCCTGCGAGCCTTGGCTCAAGCGCTCCACATCAGCGAAGCGTATTTTGATGGAACCAACCTAAAGATTGATATGCCTATGCTACGAACCACCTCCAACAATAAACTGAATGAAGAGGAACTAAAAACCATCGAGGCAAAGCTCTCCTTTTGGACGGAGCAATATCTCGCCAAGGAGCGAGAAACAGGTTTTCATACAAGTTTCGAGAATCCAATAGCAGGCACAACAGTCTTATCGATGGAAGATGCCCTCCATGCAGCCGATATGCTTCGCAAGCACTGGCATTGCAGTGACGGTCCGATTCCTAGCATCCTGAGATTGCTGGAGAGAAAGGGCTTCAAGATTCTATCAGCAGAATTGCCCGACGGAGTGCTCGGATTGAGTACTTGGGCTGATGAGAAGCATCCACTAATCGTGATGGATTTGCGACCAGGAAAAGATTCAGTAGAACGCCTTCGCTTCACGGCAGCCCATGAATTGGGGCACTTGCTCCTCACTATCCCCGAAAATGCAGAACTGGGCATAGAGAAGCGTTGCAACAAGTTTGCCAGTTTCTTCCTTATGCCCAAGAGCACCTATATAGAAGAAATGGACGGTACTCATCGAGAAGAAGTAACTGTAGAAGAAATGATAGACATCAAGGAGCAATATGGTCTGTCACTCCAAGCCCTCATCATAGAGGCTCGTGACTATGGTATCATTGATACACCATATAAGCGATGGTGGTACGACAAATACCTAGAGGATAATCCAGAGGAAATAGGTTTGGGCCACTACCCTTACGCCGAGACCATCGGTAGAGAGAAGAGAGTTGACTCAATCATCAATCATATTAAGAACAAGGAGGAAGAAGAAGATGCAAAGTGAAAGTCAGAACATAGAATATAAGGAGTCTTGGAGAGACGAGTATCTGAAATGGATATGTGGTTTTGCCAATGCCCAAGGTGATCGTATCTACATAGGTGTAAATGACAAGAAAGAAGTTATCGGACTTTCAGATGCCAAAAGGCTTATGGAAGATATACCCAACAAGATAGTCAACTATCTAGGCATTGTAGAAGATGTAAACTTGCTTACAGAAGGTGGCAAGGAGTACATTGAGATTGTTGTGTCTCCAAGCAATATGCCAATAGCATATAAAGGTACCTACCACTATCGCAGTGGCTCTACTAAGCAAGAGTTGAAAGGTCTTGCCCTACAGCAATTCATCATGGAGAAGATGGGACATTCATGGGACGACATCCCGGTGTATGGCGCAACCTTAGATGACATAGACCGCAATGCCATCGACTATTTCTTGCAACGAAGCATCAAGGCAGGTCGTATGGACGAGGAAGAAGCCAATGCCTCGACCGAGCATGTGCTGCGCAATCTCGGTTTATATACCAAAGATGACGAGTTGAAGAATGCCGCCATTCTGCTTTTCGGCAAGGATGTTCGCCAGTTCTTCCCAGCAGCCATGTTCAAGATCGGCCGTTTTCATACAGACGAAAGCGACCTGATTATCCAAGACGTGATTGATGGTAATCTCATTCAAATGGCAAGCCGAGTGATGAAGACGCTGCGCACCAAGTATCTCCTCTCTCCTATTCACTACGAAGGATTGCAGCGAATAGAGCAATTAGAGGTTCCAGATAAAGCCCTACGTGAACTGATATATAATGCCATCTCACACAAGGATTATACTGGTCCTGCCATTCAGATGCGCATCTATGACAAAAGCATCGAATTGTGGAACTATGGCCTATTGCCAAAAGAGCTGACACCAGCCAAGCTGTTGCAAAAGCACTCTTCCTTCCCTAGAAACCATAACATCGCCAACGCATTCTACAAAGCTGGCTTTGTGGAATCATGGGGACGTGGATTCAAGAAGATTGCCGAAGAGTTCGAAAAAGCCAAGCTCCCATTGCCAACGATAGAAGAAGAATGTGGTGGCGTGATGGCGGTAATACAACGTAAGACGGTGGATGAAATCATACAAGAACGAGAAAGTGGCGGTAATGTCGGAGAAAATATCGGAAGAAATGTCGGAGACGTGTCGGAGTTCAAACTATCTGAACGCCAAACTATTATAAAAAATATAATTAGTTCAAACCCTACAGTTACCGCCAAACAAATGTCGGAGACTTTGTCGGTGACTTCCAGAACAATCGAACGAGACTTATCGGCAATGCAAAAAGCTGGCATTATCAGACATGAAGGAAAAGACAATGCTGGTACTTGGGTTGTTCTCGAACAAAAGAAATAGAATAGATATGAAAGAGAAGAATAATGAGCAAATCGTCTTCGACATGCTCGAAGAGGTTGCAACAGAAAGTATCACTGAAGCAAGAAATGCCTACACATACGAAGAGATAGATGATTGCTATGTGGAGGCTAAGAAAATTGCGGAGGTGGCAAAGGCGGAACTTGGAAGGGCAATTAAGGCTTTCTATTCCTAACATTTCATAAAAAAAGAGTCTCCCAAGAACAACATTCGTATATTTTAATTATCTTCGCATTTGTATAAACATAATCAATATGAGGTTCATGCCGAGCGTACAAAAAAACAGCGACCATCATGATAGATGATCGCTGTGATTATAGATGGATGGTATCGCCATACCATAAGGATTCGATTACTAATCCTGAAAAGATTCTTCAAGTAAAGATGCTAAATTACATGAAACAGAAAGATTAGTTCCAAGCATCCCAAGACTCTGAAAACTGATCAAAAGACTTTTCGTCGTCTTCACCAAATTCGAAAGGCTTTGCTTCTGTTTTTTCAGGAGTTGTTGTGCCTGAGATTCCTAACAACAAGGATTTTTCTGTGTCTATACCCACTACCTTGGTAGTAGGCTTTACGTATTTCTTTTTCATCAATAGGTTCTTTAAAATATCTTTATTATAATACTGTTGAATAACCAAGAATGAACGATTATCTTATAACGATCTTCTTGCCATTGTGGATGTAAATACCCTTGGCTGTAGGACGGTCTACCTTGGTACCATTCAGGGTGTAGTAAGGGGAACGATCTACATTCTGCTGAGCATCAACATCTACGATGGGGCTATCCTCAATGCCTGTGGTTTCGCTCTCTTCTTCGAAGACCAAACTGAGTTCCTTGGCTGCTGAACTACCACCATAAGGATGTTTGGCCAAGTCGAGATAAGCCTTGTTCATAGGAACAACACCATTAGAAATATACTGAGCAAAACGGCTTACGCCCAACTCTTTTTTATACTTCAAGGCATATTTGGTTTCGACTTTATTGACATAAGTAGGTATAGGACAGCCTACGAGCCAGTTTTTCTCACCTTCAGAGCCTAAGATATCTGCTTTTTTCTCCTGAGTTTTATATGAGAAATCTCTTTCTCCTATGCGATACCAATTGCCATCCTCGACATAAGTCTTGTCACCCTTTACCTTATATAATTGCACGATTGCTCCTACATATTTATCTTGTTTTTTTCCGATACGTGAGGGAACATAACAGTCTAAAGATGTGCCCTTTACACTATTTGGATTTCCCTTATTATATTCTTTGATAATAAAGGCTCCAAGATTTGTTCCTCCAAATTCAGCATCAAAGTCTCGACAAATAGAAAAGAATCGATTCTTTTCAGTTATTGGAATAGGAATCTTATAGCCATAATACTTCATATCTTTGGTCCAATCTTCTCCGTAATAGTTTTTTTCGTAAGAAGTCTTCTTGACATAAAGATTGCAAGATATTCCCAAATAATTTAATTCACCAGCATTATTCGGAACAGAGGTGATGGTTGGAGCCTTGAGTGGCATCATAAACAAATCTATGTTGGCGGCAGTTGTACTACCTCCACCTAAGAGAAAAGAGCCCACAGAGGTTACTTTGGCGGGGATGGTGAGACTTTTAACTGCTGCATGTCGGAAGGCACCTGCACCAATCTTCTGAAGTGTTGTGGGAAGCACCACGATCTCCATCAAAGAATTATCAAAGCAGTAAGGGCCAAGGCTCTTAATGCCCTTCACTTCATTCTCTACCACCAAGCCTTTGACATTCATATCTTGGTAACCCACTTTTGTCGTATTCTTATAATTCTCGGGACAATGTATCAGTTCCATGGTTCGCTTGTCGTACAATAAGCCGTGATCGGAAGCTTCGTAATTGGCACCATTACGGAGAACAATACGAGACAAATTACGGCAACCAAAACGAAAAAAGTATTCCTCATAGTTATTACCATAGGCTCTGAAATTCTGCGGATGTCGTTCGTCAGCCCATTCGAATTTCACTAAGGTTTTGGGCAAATTAATTGTCTCGAGCGTATGATTGCCTTGGAACGCAAATTTACCTATTTCTGTTACACCTTCTGGGATGGTGATAGTCTTAAACGTATTACCATTAAAGGCAAAGGCACCTATTGTCTTCAAAACGGATGCACTTCCACCTGTTGCTGTGTAAAAATTTATATCGCTGGTGGATATTTTACACCACATAAAAGCACCATCACCGATGGTTGTCAAAGCAGAGAACCCCGCAAGGGTGAAAGTGGTATTAAAATTATTAGAAATTCCGCCATCAGTTGGAGCAAAAGCATACTTGCCGATTTTTTTCAGACTTGCCGATTGTTTATTAAATACCCAACCCTGTAGATTACAATTAGAAAAAGCGAAATCACCTATCTCAGTAATCTTGTTATCATCAAATTTTACATTTTTCAGACCTTTACAGTCCTTAAACAGCCCCTCTGGCAGAACACCATAATTTCCAGCACTTGGTGTTGCTCCAATAAAGCTAACTTCCTCTAAAGAAGGACAATTGTAAAAAGCATATTTGCCTAAAGGAGTCAATACTGCTCCTGGATTGGAAGTGTATTTAGGGAAATATACATGTAACAAAGAGGGACAATTTGCCATGGCATAGTCTTCAAGCCTGATCGACATATACTCATGAGGATTATTGGTAGGCCAGACTATCTGCTTAATACTTGAATTATAAAAGGCATTTCCTTCTATATTACATTGCTTTCCTCCATTATATTTATGTGTGCCTAAATCTAATCTCACCAAACCAGTGTTGGCAAACGCATAAGAACCAATTCTGTTAACAAAGGTAGAGCCGAGATCAACAAAACTGATGGAACTATTCTGAAAAGCATACTTATTAATAGAGATACCAAAACCAGCGCAATTACTAATATTCAATTTCTGTGTTCCTTTAACATCATCAAAGGCATAAGGTGCTATATTGAGCAAGCTTCCTCCACCATCAAGACTATAAGTCAATTTGCTACCAGTATTTTTATTATCAGGGAAACACAGAAGGGATTTGTACTTCGTATATTTGTCGGCATCATCTTTGCGCATTTCAAACAAAAGGCCGTCTTTTGCAACAAACTTTTCGTTGATCGTTGCTGATCCTGGTTTATAGTAATCAGCATTGAGGAACTCTGTAAGACCAGAAAAGCCACAGAAGGCAGTCTCGTCGATGGTTTCGAGACTTGCAGGTATAACTAATTTTGTAAGTCCGCAACCAAAGAAAGCATAAGGACCAAAACTCTTGATTCCTTTAAAAACAACGTTAGTAAACTTTGCTGCAGGTGGACAGCAAATCAACTTAGAACCATCCTTGGATAAAAGAATCTGATTGTGCCATTCAGAAAGAGAAGTGTTCTTGGAATCTACATCGAAATATTGAAGATTTGGCAAATTGACAACTCCTTTGGAATGATCATAGTATTTTATTTCATTTCCACTTTCATCTGTAAATTTAACAGTATAAAAAGGATTATAAAGTCTAAACCTATCTACCTTAGACGACAACTTGATAGTAGTGATAGTGGGATAGACATCAGAGCCTTCTATATCAACCCCTTTGACTGTATAAGTAGTACCATCTATCGTAACAGTCTCCGGTATAATCACTTTGGTGTTGTCTTTGTTGCCATCTCCATCCACCAATTCGTCTGGAACAAATCCACATACACTCACGCAGCCCTGTAGAAAGTGCAACGCTTCTGTTCTATACAAATCATACGTTATTCCATTTTTCGTTACAGGGAAAGCGGTGGCAGCAAAGGCTAATTTACCCCCCCCATAAAGCAAACAAGCACTAAAAATAAGAATAAAAGATTCTTTTTCAAATTCATGTTTTTTCTTAAATTAGCATCTCTTACTCCCCTTGAGACCATTTTTATATTAACGAATATGGGAGCAACTTTACTGATGGGTGTGTTGTGTGGAGTGTAGGTAAAGAGATGCGACTTGTACTTCATCGCATCCCATGTAAACAGATAACATACTAACTATACGCTGAATCATCTTTTACATGTAACTCATCATCTTTTTACATACTATTACTGCACTTCAGTAAGCACATTCATTGGCTTCTGTTGATATTCGCTCTATCACTAAAACTGATTTTCTGTGCTGCAAAAGTACGACTTTTATATTGCATTGATATTTTATTTTCCTCAAAATCATATGTACAAAATGATAAGAGTTAACATTCTATTCGTATTTTCTTCATTTTTTAGTCAAAAAGAATACATTCTCCTTCTTTATTTTCAAGTTTTTTGATTTGCTTTTAGCTTTTAACTAAAAAATAGCAAAGCAATATTTGTGTTATTCACGAATAACTTACGTATATTCTTACAATCCTCTCTTAGATACACGGATATTCATTGTGCTACTTATATGGTAGGCTATCGTGAGATGTGAGATAGAAAAGTACAATTGGGAATCCAGCAGCATCCGCCTTAGTAGATGGCATAGGCTGTTCACCTAAGACAGTGAGGCTGCTCGCTTGAAACAGTGAGACTGCACATCTATGACAGCCTTCACACTCCCCTTTGGATTCTAACCATACAGGTAGTTTTCATTTCCTCTTCTTCCCCCTAAAGCTCTTGTTGACCAATGCCGACTCACAGCTCTGGCAGAGAGGCTCGGTGGCTGCGTGATGTCGGAATCCCTCCACCAAGGCTTGGGCACGAGGCGAGGCGAGAATCTCCTCCAACGACTGATGAAAGAGATTGCCGAGGATGACATCGCCATCATGGTCGAGACAACAAGGGACGAGACTGCCATCCGACAACACACCGATTTGCTTAATCAGCGCCTTGCAGAAATACTCCTGCTTCGACTTGCTTGGCGAAGCCTCTAGCTTGTCATCCGATTCCTCCTGCTTCCCATCCGAATCATCAGAAGCTGCTTTTCCTCCCCCACCAGGCCATTCGAACTTCCGGTCGAACTCCAAGTACAGATTGTCGCATAGCCGGAAGCCATCGGGGCGTTCCTTCCAAGGCTTGGGCACGTACTTTTCGATGAGGCGCATCACCTCCTCGTTCTCTCGGTCCATCCCACCTTGGTTCCACAACCGCAGCACCATGCAGGTTCCCTTCCCGGCAGCCTGAGTGGAGAAGCGCATCACCTGGTCCATATACTCCGACAGTTCGCCCCTGGCATTGCTCTCATGCGAATGGAGCGACAACTGAATTTTGTACGGAAGTGTGTCGAGCAGCGCCATCGCCCGATGCAAGAGCGTGCCATTCGAAGTCAGCACAGTCTTGAATCCCTTCTCCCTCGCCATCGTAACAAACTGAGGCAGAAGGGGATGCAGCAGCGGCTCGCCCATCAGATGGAAATACAAGAAGCATACCTTGCCACGCACGCGGTCGGTGAGAAGGTCGAACTCCTCCTCACTCAACTGCCGTCTCTTCCGATGATGCTTCGGACAGAAATGGCAGTCCAGATTACAAGTATTTGTGATTTCTATGTAACAGCGATCTATCATCATACTGCAAAAATAGCGATTTTCGGCACATCGGCAAAGAAAAGCGGTTTTATTTAAATATCTTTAGCTATCCTACGATTATCTCAACTTTTTGTCGTATATTTGCACACGATTCTAATAAGCATACACCCTAAATGGAGAAATCAATATGAAGATACAACACATTTTGGTAGCCATGATGCTGGCATGCAGTTCGCAAGCACTGGCACAAGAGAGAGCGATGGAGATGAGAGCCGACCGCACCCTGATTTATCCTCAACGCCTCGAGCTCAAGGGAGACGAGACGCTGGGCGACATTCTGGCGATATATCCCGACTTGATGCAAAACGGATTCGACGACATGCTGTCGGGCTACAACGTGAGAATCGACAACGTAGCCATCAATGGCGACATGCGCATCGTGTGCAGACAACTGAAAGCCAGACAAATCAGCAAGATCCAAATCTGTGACAACACCGCCGTCGCCAAGGGTACCGTGGGCTTGGGACGTGTCATCGACATCACCCTCGCCAAGGACAAGAAGGGACTCTACGGACTGGCTGGCGTGGAGGCTGGAACCGACCATCTCGCCGATGCTCATGCCGTGGTGAGAGACAACGCCGCCAAGACCGATGTCATCGCCATCACCTCGTATTCCTATCAAGACTTCGATGATGCCATCACGCAGAAGCAGCATCTCTTCGCCCACATGACCAACTATTTCTCGCCCAAGGACCGCCTCCAGACCTACGTCTCCCAACAATATCAGAACACGAGATCGTATGATGCCAGCGGCAAGGAGAAAGTGCAAAACGAGAAACTTATGGCACGTGCCCTATATTTCCATACTTTCAATGACCAAGGCACGGAGCTCCTACTCGTAGCCAACTATCAATATGGCAACACCCCTTACACCACCTATATGAATGGTGACGAGCCACTGACCCAAACTCGAAGCGATGCCACCATCTTCATCGTGGAACTCAACACCCCACTCACCAAGAGGCTCGACATGATGGCGGGATGGGAAGGCGACTTCTCCTACAATCATTTCAAGAGAAACATCGGACAAGGCAACACGAGCGACTATTTACGCACTCGATACACCAGTTCCAACAACGACCTTTACCTCCAGTTCAACTACGTAGTGGGCAGTTGGCGATTCACCGTGGGCGACCGTGTGGTGTTCTATCACTATAGCACTCCAGGAGCCAAGAGCACTGATAGAACCAGCACTGACGAGAAATGGGTGCGCAATGACACACGCAACAATATCGAGGTGAGCGCCATCTCCACCCTTGGCAAGCATTCGCAAGCCCAGACTGCCTATCACCGCAAGTTCATCAACCCATCCTTCGCCATCGACCAAGACCTGTCGTATGAAGACTGGCTCGACATCAAGCAGGGTTTGGTAGCACGATACATCGACGAGACCAAGTTGGGCTACAACTACAGCCTGCGCAATCTCAACTTCTCGCTCGCCGCCTACTATCAGATGATAGAGAACGAGCAGAATCGCTGCCGACTGAATGCCGCCATGTTCTATCGCACAGGCATCCTCGCCCTCTCGGCAGGTGCCAACCTCTATCTCTGCGAGGGCGATGGCAACGACTTCGCCACCTTCCACCTCAACCCTCGCCTCACCTTGCCATGGCAGATGAAACTCAATGTGCAGAGCATCTTCGCCACCGGTCGCGCCAAACTGAGCCGAGGCGAGGACGTCTATCTCTCCGGTCAGCTCACCAAGCAGTGGGGTGCCCATTGGAATGTCGCTTTGGAATGGCACGACATCTGCTCCAGTCACTATTCTGCAGGTATGGCAACCGTGCAATACTTGTTCTAAACAAAAAATCCTCCCTTTCTGAAATGATTCAGAGAGAGAGGATTTTTCATTTATAGCCTCATTGCCTTTTACTCTATCGTCGAAATCGTGACATCCGAGAACTCATTCATATAGTCGAGAATCTTCAACGTGTAGTTGCCACGTTTCGCCTTGATTTCGATGTTAGCCTCCAGGAACTCCTCCTTGGAGGTGCGTCGGTCTTTCAACTCGTAGGAATGCACCTCCATGCCGTCTTGCTTGATGCGCTTGATGAGTTCCTTCACGCTATCACGTGAGGAAGCCGAGAAACTCAACTCGATGGTCGTGGTGCCGAGTTGAGGGATGAAGGCGTTAAGCACCTCCAAGCCCAACAGTACCATCACCGTGGTGACAGCCGCCGCCACATACATGCCCGTACCACATGCCAAGCCTATCGCCGCCGTCACCCAAAGACCAGCGGCAGTGGTGAGTCCTCTCACCACGTTCTTCTGAAAGATGATGGTACCTGCTCCCAGGAATCCGATGCCCGACACCACTTGGGCTGCCACACGTGAGGAGTCCTTGAGGTCGATGCCGAATCCATATTGCGATACCAAGCAGAAGAGGGCACTGCCCAGGGCTACGAGGAAGTGGGTACGGAATCCCGCCTCCTTGGCACGATATTCTCGTTCGATGCCTATCGAACCACCCAGGATGAGGGCGAGCGAGAGGCGAATGGTGAGTTCTGTATAAGTTGCATCCATAATGATTTCCTTTCTTTTAGATGAAATATGATGTGTGCAAAAATACGACTTTTCCACGAAATCCGCCATCTACTTCCATATTATTTTCATCTTTTGACTTTTTTTTCTAAAAAATAATGTAGCATTCTCTGAGAAATCATGTATCTTTGCAGAAATTATAAATTATAAATATATTATATGGCAACAGTTGACGACAAGAAGATTATCTTCTCTATGGTGGGAGTATCCAAGATCATCCCACAAAATCAGAAACAGATTCTGAAGAACATCTACCTATCGTTCTTCTACGGAGCAAAAATCGGCATCATCGGTCTCAATGGCGCTGGTAAATCGACCTTGATGAAAATCATCGCCGGACTGGAGCAGCCTACCCAGGGCGAGGTGGTATGGAGCCCAGGCTACTCTGTGGGCTACTTGCCACAGGACCCTCCACTCGATGAGTCGAAGACCGTGAAAGAGAACGTGATGGAGGGTGTGCAGAAAGTATATGACGCACTCGCCGAGTACGAGGAAATCAATCAGAAGTTTGGCTTGGAGGAATACTATGGCGATCCCGACAAGATGGACAAGTTGATGCAGCGCCAAGCTGAGGTGCAAGACATCATCGATGCTACCGATGCCTGGAACATCGACTCCAAGTTGGAGCGTGCGATGGGTGCCTTGCGCTGTCCTCCGGGCGACTGGCCTGTCACCAATCTCTCTGGTGGTGAGCGCCGCCGTGTAGCTCTCTGCCGTTTGCTTTTGCAGAAGCCAGACGTGCTCTTGCTCGATGAGCCTACCAACCACTTGGATGCCGAGAGCATCGACTGGTTGGAGCAGCACTTGCAGCAATATGAGGGTACGGTGATCGCCGTCACCCACGACCGCTACTTCCTCGATGATGTGAGCGAGTGGATTCTCGAATTGGACCGTGGCGAGGGCATCCCTTGGAAGGGCAACTACTCTTCTTGGCTCGACCAGAAGACCAAGCGCATGGAACAGGAGGAGAAGAGTGCCTCTAAGCGTCGCAAGACTTTGGAGCGAGAGTTGGAATGGGTGCGCATGGCACCGAAGGCTCGCCAGGCAAAGGGCAAGGCTCGTCTGAACTCTTACGAGCAGATGCTCAACCAGGAGCAGAAGGAGCGTGAGGACAAGTTGGAGATCTTCATCCCAAACGGTCCTCGTCTGGGCAACAAGGTAATCGAGGCACAGCACGTGAAGAAGGCGTTTGGCGAGAAGGTGCTCTTCAATGACCTCAACTTCATGTTGCCTCCTAATGGCATCGTGGGTGTCATCGGTCCAAACGGAGCTGGCAAGACCACCCTCTTCCGCCTCATCATGGGCTTGGAACAGGCAGACGCTGGTACATTCGAGGTGGGTGAGACCGTGAAGCTCGCTTATGTCGATCAGCAGCACAAGGACATCGACCCGAAGAAGACGGTATATGAGGTGATTTCCCAGGGCAACGAGACGATTCGCATGGGCGGTCGTGACGTGAATGCCCGTGCTTACATATCTCGCTTCAATTTCTCTGGTACCGACCAAAGCAAGCTCTGTAGCGTACTCTCCGGTGGTGAGCGCAACCGCCTGCAGTTGGCTTTAGCCTTAAAGCAGGAAGGCAACGTATTGTTGCTCGATGAGCCTACCAACGACATCGACGTCAACACCTTGCGTGCCTTGGAGGAAGGTTTGGAGGCATTTGCCGGTTGTGCAGTAGTAATCAGCCACGACCGTTGGTTTCTCGACCGTATCTGTACCCACATCCTAGCCTTCGAGGGCAATGGCGAGGTATTCTTCTTCGAGGGAAGCTATTCGGAGTATGAAATCAACAAGGCAAGAAGACTGGGCGACACCGAGATCAAGAAGGGTCGCTATCGCAAGTTGATGGAAGAATAATTTGATTCTTTAAGCACAGAAATAGGCACGGATTACAGAGCGTAACCCGTGCCATTTTGCTATTTTACAATTTCCTCCAACTCCGCGAAATCATCAATGATGTATTCCGCATTCTTCAGTTCCTCCCTAGTGGCATTGCCATAGGTGACGGCGCAAGCCTTGGCACCAGCATTGTGAGCCATATCCACATCATACGTCATGTCGCCCACCACCAAGGTATCGGCGAGCATCTGCTCCATGGATGACTCGATGGAATGACCCGCCTCAGCACTTTGACAACGGATGTCCTCCAAAGCCTTCAGCACCATGTCGGGAGCTGGCTTCACGTTCGCCACACTGTCGCCTGCCACAATCGAGGAGATGCAATTCTCTATCTGCATCTGCTTGACATAACCGAAAAGGGAGTCGCTGCCACGACTGCTGGCGATGGCTAGCACATAACTCTCCTGATGCAAGCGATGGATGGTCGCCAAGACGTGAGGGAAGGGTTGCACGATGAGGTGACGCTTGTTCTCCTCGAAAATATCACGATAGGTCTCCGCACATGCCATGCCTTCCTCGGCACTCATGCCGAAGAGCTGCACGAAAGCCTCATCCAAGCGAAGTCCGATGGTGGCGGCACACTCCGCCTCACTCTTCACCTGCAGATGGCGCTGGCGCATCGTGTCTTGCAAGGTCTTCACGATCAACGCCTGCGAATCACCTATCGTTCCGTCAAAATCAAATATAATGTATTTCATATTCATCAATTTATTTAGAGAAGTTAAGTGGGCGTGAGCTCAGCAACATCAGAAGATGGCTCGCTTGGGCTTGCCCGTCTCCGTCATCGGCAACTGGTCGAAATGGAGATATTGGCGAGGCACCCAGTACTTTGGAAGCACTTGACGACAGATAGCCTCCACACCCTCCAGGTCGCCAGACTCGGTGACGAGCACGGCTATCTCGCCAAACTTCTCATCCTTCTTCTTAGCTAATAGAAAAGGGGCATCAAGATGCTGACGGAGCAAGTTTTCCACTTCCTCTATCTGTATTTTGATGCCTCCGCTGCATATCACATTGTCCTTCCTGCCCTTGATGCGGAAGAGGACGTGAGGGGAAGAGGTTTTCAAGGAAGAGGATGCATCCGATGAATGGGATGAGGTTTCTTGCTGCTTGATTTCGGCGATGTCGTTGGTAACAAGCGGTTCACTGCAAACCAAGGGGGCATCAATGACGAGGCATCCATCGCTATTCAAGCTCACCCCGACGCTATCGAAAGGTTGATACCACTCACTCGCCTCCTCGCCATTCAGACGGCGAAGGGCGATATGAGAGAGCGTCTCTGTCATGCCGTATGTGCTCCATACCGCACCCGGCAGACTACGCAACTCTTCAGCAAGGGCATCGTCGATCGCACCGCCACCGATGATAAGGTGCTTGATGCGGCTCAGTCGCTCCCGCTCCTGTGGCACTTGCAAGGTATTATAGACTTGCATCGGCACCATCGCCACGAAGTCGAAATCCATCTCGACCATTTTCGCCAACGATTCATCCGACAAGGGGTGACCAGAAGGCTTCACCGAGAAGAGACGAAGCTTTCGCTCGATGCTCCTCACCACCATCATCTTGCCTGCGATATAGTCGAGCGACATGCAGAGCAAAGCTGAATCGCCTGGACGCAAGCCCAAGAAATCGCACGTGATATGAGCGGAGTTGAGCATTCGCTGCTTCTCCACCCACATCGGCTTCGGCTTGCCAGTCGAACCACTGGTATGTACGAGGAGTGTCTCGCTTGGCGAGTTCCACTCCTGCAAAAAATCATTGACGGTCATTTTCTAACCAGTTTATCTCCCTTGATATCGAGCGGCATAGGGATGTTGTCGGTGAAGAGTTGTCCAGTGCCCAAGCCTTGCGGCATCTTGACATCGGGACCATACATTCGGGCACAGAAGAGGGCGATGGCATTCAAGCCCACGTTGCTCTCCAATGCCGACGTAATCCACGAGCCGATGCCTCGCTGCTCAGCCAACTGTATCCACTCCTGGCATCCATACATTCCACCATGGAGCGATGGTTTGAGGATGATATACTGCGGACGGATGGTATCGAGCAAAGCCTCCTTCATAGAGCGCACGTTGACACCAATGAGCTCCTCGTCGAGGGCGATAGGCAACGGACTCTCCCGACAGAGTTCCGCCATCTTGCGCCACTGGTGCTGCTTGATGGGTTGCTCTATCGAGTGGATATCGTACTGGGCAAGTGCCTCCAGTCGGCTCATCGCATCTTCTGGCGAGAAACCGCCGTTGGCATCCACACGCAGTTCCACCTGTTCCTTATTATATACCTCACGGATGCGCTTGATGAGGTCGAGTTCCTTGAAGAAGTCGATGGCACCAATCTTCAGTTTGACACAATGGAAACCAGCCTTCAACTTCTCTTCCAAGCGAGCCAACATTTCCTCGTAAGTGCCCATCCACACCAATCCATTGATGGTGATACCCTCCTCGCCACGAGCAAAAGGAGAGTCGTAGAGCGAGGCGAGATTCTGAGCCCAAGCAGGCACGGCAATGGTGCCCTGCCCCGCAGCATCGCCATGGGTAGCCAGCAAATGCTTGCTTCGAGCCGCCTCGAAGAAGGAAGCGAAAGCCGTCTCCAGTCCGAAGGTGATGCTAGGGTACGCCCGAATCATATCGTAAGGGATGCGTCCCATCTGCTCCACCATCTGGCATATCTGTCTGAGCGTCACCTCATACTCTGGCTTGGCATCACAACTGAGGTCGGGCAGTGTGGCGCACTCCCCCACTCCCTCCACACCGGGAGCCTCATCCGAGGTGAGATGCAAGTAATAGCTATGTCGAGTGGTATAGACTCCGCGAGACGTACCAGCAGGTTGCTTAAAGTGGAGCGTACGCTCCGAAATGCTAATCTTATACATTTCTATTTTCTCTTCATTTCATAAAGGTCCTTGCGACGATCGCGCAAGTTTCTCACCGCACCGTATGTATGCAACTCATTCAGGAGATTGAGATCGACATCCGACACGAGAATCATCTCGGTATTCGGTGTCGCCTCCGATCTCTTGCCATCGTTAGGGAAGGCGAAGTCGCAAGGCGTGAACACGGCACTCTGAGCATACTGGATATCCATGTTGTGAACACGAGGCAAGTTGCCCACGCTACCAGCTATCGCCACATAGCACTCGTTCTCGATGGCACGAGCCTGGGCGCAAACCCTGACACGAGAGTAGGCATTCTGCGTATCCGTCATAAAAGGCACGAAGAGGATCTGCATGCCATCCTCTGCCATCAGACGAGACAGTTCAGGGAACTCCACATCGTAACAAATCACGATACCTATCTTACCACAGTCGGTGTCGAAAGTCGGGATATGGCTGCCGCCACTCAGACCCCAGCACTTCTGCTCATCAGGTGTCACGTGAATCTTCTCATACATATCCACGCTACCATCTCGGCGACAGAGGAAGCCCACATTGTAGAGCGCACCATCCTCCTTGACGTATGGCATACTGCCGGTGATGATATTGATGTTGTAGCTGATAGCCAACTCACGGAATCGGTCGCGAATCTCATCCGTGTATTGCGCCATCTTACGGATGCTCTGCGCCTCGCCGAGGTCGTTGAACTTCGCCATCAATGGAGCATTGAAGTACTCTGGGAAGAGGATGAAGTCGCTCTTGTAATCGGACACGGAATCGACGAAGAACTCTACCTGCTCGAAGAGGTCATCGACAGAGGCGTAAGGACGCATCTGCCACTGCACCAATCCGATGCGCACGGTAGGCTTGCGATCCACATAACTGTCCGTAGGTGGCTGATAATAGATGTTATCCCACTGGAGCAAGGTGGCGCAGTGTTCGCTCTCCTCGTCGCTAGGCAAGTAGTTGCGGATGACACGGCGCACATGGAAATCGTTGGACAACTGGAAGGTGAGCACTGGGTCGTAGATCTCACGGTTGCGCACCTTCTCGATGTACTCCTTCGGACGCATCTGGTCGGCATACTTGTGATAGTTAGGGATTCTGCCGCCAAACATGATGGCCTTCAGATTGAGTTTCTCACACAGTTCCTTGCGATACTCGTACATACGGCGAGCCAGGCGCAAGCCACGATAGTCGGGATGGATGAACACCTCGATGCCATAGAGAATGTTGCCATGAGGGTTGTGAGTGTTGAAGGTCTCGTTGCCCGTGACCTGGGCGTAGGTGTGGTCGCCTTTCACCATGTCATAGTTGACGATGATGGAGAGGGCGCAGCCCACGATCTTGTCATCCACGATGATGACCACCTGACCTTCAGGGAAGATAGTAATGAGTTTCTTGATCTGTGCACGAGTCCAGAAGACATCGGAGTCGGCATAGATACGCTTGAATGACTTAGCCAATTGGTCGTAATCCTCCATGTGGAGGTTACGCAAACCCACCTTTTCGATTTTACGAGTTGGTTCCATAATACATATCTTTTTATCAAAAATAAAATTCGAGGGCAAAATTACTATATTTCGATTGAAGGACAAAAGAAAAAGAGCAAAATCAAGAGATAAAACGATAAAATAAATATGTTTTTCAGAATTTATCGCCCTTTTCTTGATGGAGTGTTCCGTTTTTTTATTACTTTTGCAGCCCGAAAAGAAATCGACTATTCGTAATAGGAACGAGAAAGAAATCATTCGATAAAGTAATCAACAATGGAAATGAAGAGCAGTAATCAAGTGAAAGGATTTGCGGCTGGCATCATCGCCGCAGTTTGTTATGGCACCAATCCACTGGGCACGTTGGAACTCTACAAGGACGGTTTCTCGTCTGGTTCGGTGCTCACCTATCGTTATCTCTTGGCAGTGGTGATGTTCGCCATCGTACTGTTGTTTCGCCGAGAGCATTTCGGCATCAAATGGGGTCACGCCATCCGCCTCGCCTTTCTGGGCAGCATGTTTGCCCTCTCCTCCACCACGCTCTACGTGAGTTTCCACTACATGGCAGCCGGCATCGCCAGCACCTTGCTCTTCGTCTATCCCATCATGACAGCGGTGCTGATGACCGTCTTCTTCCATGAGAAGGTGACGTGGACGACCAGCCTCGCCATCCTGCTCGCCGTATCGGGCGTGGGATTGCTCTACCAGGGCGATGGCAATGAGAAACTGAGCACGGCAGGCTTTGCCCTCGTGATGACCTCCTCGCTGCTCTATGCGCTCTACATCATATCAGTAAACCGATGGAACACCACGATGTCGAACGTGAAGTTCACCTTTTGGATATTGGTCTTCGGACTCCTCACGGTAGTGATTTTCACAGCCATATCGGGCGAGAGTTTCCAACTTCTCCAGACCCCTAAACAATGGCTCTGCGGCTTGCAGTTGGCATTGTTGCCGACGGTACTCTCCCTCTTCTTCATGACCATCTCCATCAATCTCATCGGCAGCACGCCAGCCGCCATCATGGGAGCCTTGGAACCAGTCACCGCCGTCATCATCGGTGTGTTCGTCTTCGGCGAAAGCTTCACTTTCCAACTAGCCATTGGCATTGCCGCCATCCTGGCAGGTGTCACGCTGATTATCGCAAGGAAGAAAGGATAAAAAATGTCGGGAGGTTTTTGGAAATTCGTCCCGAGGTTTTTGGAAATTCATCGGGAGGTTTTTCTAAACACGAAAGAAGGTGTGTCTAGGTCAATCCTGGGCACACCTTCTTTTTGTAGGGTATAATCGATATTTCTGAAATTTACTTCAATGTAAACTTATGAGAGTAGAGCATCTCCTTAGGATCGAGTGCCTTGTCGAGTTCTTCCTTGCTCATGATGCCCTGCTCTATCACGATGTCATATACCGAGCGACCTGTGGCATGCGCCTCCTTCGCCACCTTGCTACTTTTCTTATAACCAATGATAGGATTGAGGGCGGTCACGATGCCGATGCTGTTCTTCACCATCTCATAGCAACGCTCCTTGTTCACGGTAATGCCCAAGATGCACTCTGAGGTAAGGGTCTCGATGGCATTCTTCATCCACGTCAAGCTCTCGAAGAGGCTCTCGGTGATGATAGGTTCCATCACATTTAGCTCCAACTGTCCTGCCTCTGCCGCAAAGCTGACGGTGGTGTCATTGCCGATGACCTTGAAGCAAACCTGATTGGTGACCTCCGGGATAACTGGGTTTACCTTGCCCGGCATGATAGAAGAACCAGGAGCCTTAGGAGGCAAGTTGATTTCGTTGAGACCACAACGAGGACCGGATGCCATCAAGCGCAAGTCGTTGCAAATCTTGGAGAGTTTGACGGCGAGTCGCTTCAATGCTGATGAATAGCTCACGTAAGCACCAGTATCAGGAGTAGCCTCCACAAGGTCGGTAGCAGTGACAAAGTTCTCGCCTGTGAGTTTGCTCAGGTTGGCAGCACAAAGCTTGGCAAAACCCGGAACGGCATTCAACCCCGTACCGATGGCTGTGCCACCCATATTGATTTCGTGCAAGAGTTTCACGTTGCGCTCCAAGTTGACGATTTCCTCCTCCAGGTTGTTAGCATAGGCATTGAATTCCTGTCCGATGGTCATCGGCACGGCATCTTGCAGCTGGGTGCGTCCCATCTTGATAGCATCGGCATACTCGTCAGCCTTATATCTGAAGGCGCTGATGAGTCCCGTCAAAGCTCCCACCAAGTGAGCGTTCATACGGATGAGCGCCAAGCGAATGGAGGTAGGATACACATCATTGGTACTCTGACCGCAGTTGCAATGGTCGTTAGGAGAGCAATATTGATACTCGCCCTTCTCGTGTCCCATGATTTCCAAGGCACGGTTGGCGATGACCTCGTTGGCATTCATATTGACTGAGGTACCAGCACCGCCCTGTACCATGTCGATAGGAAAATTCTCATGCCATTTGCCGTCGATAATCTCACGGCAAGCCTGGGAGATAGCTCCAGAAATCTCGTCGTTGATGACACCGAGGGAATGGTTGGTCTCGATGGCAGCCAACTTCACGTAAGCGATAGCGATGATGAAATCAGGATTGTCAACCATCGTCTTGCGTGAGATATGATAATTGTTGATACCACGCTGTGTCTGCACACCATAGAGTGCATCAGCCGGAACTTTGAGT
>FR893264.1:24030-47932 GCA_000436035.1 Prevotella sp. CAG:732
CATCAGCAGGAACTTTGAGTTCGCCTAAGAGGTCGGACTCTACTCTAAATTTTTTCTCGTCATTCATAATTCATCAGGTTGATAGTTCATAAATATGGTGAGTCACCTCATAATGAATGCCATCATGGATGGCTCACGCTGCAAAGATACAAAATATAATGATTAGTCGAGTCAAAAAATCATCATAATTTTTATAAGATATCGATTTCTTAGAAAGCCGTGGCAAACAGCCAGATGTTCAGCACCGTAACGATTGCCGACAAGAAATAGAGCCACCACTTGGTGAAACGATGGTTGACATAATCACCCATCACTCGACTATTTGACGTGAGCCAAACTTGAAGGAACATCGTAAAAGGCAATTGGATGCTCAATACCATCTGCGAATAAAGCAAACCCTTGAAAGGATTGCCCACGAAGAAGATGACGAGCAAGGCTAGACCCAAGGAGAGACAGATTCCCACAATGGAATGGGCATCCTTGGCATAATACTGCTCGCCAAACATTCCTGAGAAGATACAACCTGCCGCCATACCACTGGTGATCGTACTCGAAATGCCCGCCAAGAACAAGGCGATGGCAAAGATGTTGGCGGCATTGTTGCCCAAGTGAGCCACATTATGTTGCAAGGCGATGAGCATGATGGTGGAGAGCGTAACCACCCAGAGCAGCACATAGCCGTATGATGAACCAGCGGCAAAGTTGCTCGCCCAGTTGCCTGGGTCGATGAATCCCACGGTAACGAGCAGTCCAGGTCCGATATTCTTGATGATGTCGATAGCCCCGAATGTCTTCGGTTTTCCCTCATTGCGCAGTATTTCTATCAGATTTTTCATATTTCACCTTTTTAATGGGGTTATTGTCATTGACCAGGATTCTCCAAAGTAGGAATCCGTTGCAAAAATAGCCTTTTTTATTGATATGACAATCCTCAAACTCCAATAAAAGCAAGAAATAGTAGGCAAAATACCTATTTATGAGGAAGAATTGGCAAATAATCAGAAGATTTTCTGCAAAATATTTGGCATTATCTAGAAATGCACTTCCTAAAATGTTTATATATGAGAACTAACTTTAGTTCACCTTCTTCTCCCTATCTTTCAATATAGCCGCCATATTGTCGGCAGCCCAATCTACGAGATTATCCACGATAGGTATCAGGGATTGGGCACGAGGGGTGAGGGAGTACTCCACTCTAGGTGGTACTTCGGCATACACTTGGCGCAGGATTAAGCCATCCTCCTCCAAGGTACGCAGGGTACTGGTGAGCATCTTCTGCGAGATGTCGGGAATCATCTTGCGCAGGGCATTGAAGCGAAGAGGCTCAGCCTGATGCTTCTCCAACATGAAGATGACGAGCATCGACCACTTGTCGCAAATGCGAGCCAACACATTACGTATCGGACACTCTGGAAATATCGGTTCTTTAATTGCTTTTGCCATAATTATGACTTTCAATACAAATACTTTTAATTCTCTCATTATCAATATTAGGCTACAAAAGTAACTAACTTTCCGTTTATCTCCAAATATCCATCGTTAATGTAGGTTAAACTTCATTTTTTCATCTCGCTCTATATCAGCAATAGTTACCTCCAAGTAACTATCTTACCTTTTGGTGCCTTCTTGTGGGAAAGAAATATTTGTTGTACTTTTGCAACCGAAAATAAGAATAAGTATAACAAACATAAAACATTAGAACAAGATGAAAGAATCAAAGATGATCACTAAGGCAGCTAACGTTACTGCTGTTGATTTCGGTAAGTTGAATGAAATCAAGGACTACACCCTCCAGTTGGGTTCTGAGGTTACCATCCCTGGCAAGGTATTCGGCGGTCAGGCAGTGAATGCCACTGGCGGTGAGTTCTCATTCCAGAGTTTTGCTCCTGGCACGGAAACTGGCTTCCTCCACACCCACAAGAACCATGAAGAACTTTACTTCTTCCTCGGTGGCAAGGGCGAGTTCCAGATAGATGGCGAGGTATTCCCTGTAGGCGAGGGAAGCGTTGTAAGAGTAGCTCCAGCAGGTCGCCGCTCTGTTCGCAACAATGGCACAGAACCTCTCTTGATGCTCTGCGTACAGTATCGTGGTGACACCTTCACTGCAGAAGATGCAGCAGATGGCGTGATCTTGAACGAGAAAGTAAAATGGTAAGGAGATTTCCATCAGATAACAACTGAAAAGGGAGTGCAGCACAGATGAATGCCACACTCCCTTTATTGTTATTATCCCAAATATACCTTATTGTCATCACCTCAAATACAAGTAGTCAACATTCCTTATCTGGCATTGACAAAGCGATAGCTTATCCTTGCTTTTGGTGCATTCTCTTTCAGCGAGAGTTTGATGCGATAGACATTGTCGTGCCACTGGGTCTTCATGATGCCATCCTCCATCTTCACCTTCTCAACGCTTGCTGATAGTTGCTGGGCATCATACTCCAAGCCTACAGAACTATCTTGCAAGAGGATGCGACCCAACTGACTAGTTGCATCCTTCATCAGCAACTGAGGTTTTCCGTAGGTTATCAGAACGATTTGATTGTCGCTTGCTTGATGACCTCGGCTACCTTTTTTGGGGCTAAGGTCTGCCAACTTTATGGAGTCCAGTTGATACTCCTCTGTCACCTCCACCTCATTCTTCACCCTATCTAGCGTGATGGTGCGCTTCCAAGTGTTCACGCATGCCTGTTCGGGATATGCCTTTGCTAAGTTCAAGCAGAAAGAAGACTGCTGTTCCGTGGCAACATGGCTCACTTGCTCTGCACGATATTGCCTGCCATCCTTCTGCTCGCAGTTGTTGATCATCGGCACATTGTGATAAGCCGAACGGCAGTTCATCAACTCGAAACGGCGGTTGCTAAACGATTGCGAGGTATAGGTGTCTCTGCCCAAGTCGATGACGACAGGCTTCTGCTGGTGATAGACGATGAAGTTGCCGATGTCATTATGATTATGGCTCTCGGCATTGTTGCCACCCTTGGCAGCTAGGAACCAATCTTGATTACTTGCCACCATGATCTGCGAGTTCTCCAGATAGGCATCCCTCGTATGAGGCTGCACTGGCTTCGTAGCTTGATACTTGCCCAACATAGAGAGGAGCATGAGTTCTCGTCCCAACTTAGGATAGTTGCCTGAACGCAGGAAGAGCGTGGAAGGCTTTTTGAGGTAGTCGAACGTCTTGCCCACGTAGGCAGCCAACTGCTTCATCGGCTCATTACCCAAATACTCGCCGTAAGGGAAGAGGATGTTGATATTAGGAACGTTATGCGCCTGAGCATCCGAGAAATTGACAAAGTTGAGGCTGTCGATATACATGGTGGTGATAAACTTGCCCATCGCCTCCACCTTCTTGCGCTGCGCTGCATCGAGAGATAGACGAGCCTCCTCAGGGGCGAACTGCATAAAGAAGAGCGACTCGAAGAAGCTGGCTCCGGCGCAGTCCCAATAGCCCACGCCTTCCTCGCAACCACCATCATCAGGATAGCCTTTGAGAAAGGTTCGCAAACATTGTTTCACTCCCTCAAAGGCGGCCTTGCATTCATCATCTAGGCCATTTTCTCCCTTCTTATGGGCTTGCCCACAGATGAGCACGGTCTGCAACCAGTTGGCAGTAATCCAAGTATTCCAGTTGTTGGCATTGTGCTTCCATCCTTGTTTCTCATACAAGGTAGGATGTAGGAAACGGCGTTCTATCTCCTTGCGCACACTATCGCAAAGACCTTTTTCTTTATTGTCTATCTGCTTGTCGAGCATATAGAGTGTCCAGGCAAGCATATCGGAAGTCTCGGCATTGAAAAGATCTACGGGTTGGATGCCTCGTTCGGGCTTTGCCTTCGGATAATGAGCAGGGATGCCCCACCATGGTTCTTTCTCCATGAAATAATGCAATCCACGGCAGATGGAAGGCAGGAAGCGTCCCTTGCCCTGCATAATCTCAGCCATCACCAAGCAGACGAACTGCTTGCGGATGTCAAAGCTCATCTCCTCGTAATGCGTGCGATTGCCAGTGGTACGGAACTCTGCGAACACCTTATTAGGAATAGCCTCCCAAGGCATATTCACACAACTATCACCCAAACGGATATAGTCCTTGCGCATCGCCTCCGGCACCTGTTTGCGCCAATATTTATCGCCCGCCTTCGGGAAGGGAGCGAAACAAGCCTGAACGGTTGTCGTCTTCCGCCTAGCCCACACTGGAAGTATTGAAAGTAGCAGGCACAGCATCATCAAAATTCTTGTCCTTTTCATTGTTTTCTTTATTGTCTCGTCATTTTTGCCTGCAAATTTACATAATAATCTTTTAAACTAAGGGAAATATACGTCAATATTTAGGCAAATATTCAACAAAGACTAATGAAATGAACCTTTAGATGCTAGATTTTCTCTATCTTTCGCCAAAACTTCCAGAATCATTTCACCTGTGGTCCCAAATATGACTTTTTGACTCCGCCCCAATCTACGATGACCTTCTGAATCATCATGCCGGCATCACCGCAGATGAAAGACAGTAGATGAGATGGCTTTGCTGGGTCAATAGTGAACTTCATTTTGGTAACGGCACCATTGCGGAGCACTTGGTTCTTCCATGTCAAGCCATACTCCTTGAACTGATTGTTGAATACCTGAGGCATACATCCATCTACGGAAACACCAATCTTGGTGGCCTTTCCCTTATAGATTGGGAAGAAAGGAACCGTATAGAGTGTAATCTCCACCTGATCGCTAGCAATGGTAGGCAAGCGATACTCTATTCTATCGCCATGGATGTTGGTAGCATCGCCACCCTTGTCTGTTGGACGGCCGAGCTGAACGACCTCCCAATCATAACCCAAGCCTTTCACTAAGTTGATTTGATTACCACCCTTTTCCACCTTATTTATATATTGGCTCAAATCTACCACATCATATCGGTCGGAATCAGCTGCTTTATTCACAATCAAATCCACAGGAGTCTCATCTTCATCTTCCGTGATGTTCACCTTTGGCATCTTATGAGACAAAGAGCACCAAGCTGGAGCCATGTTCATCATGCCATTCCACTTTCCACTGAGAAGCGTGTTGAATTCCTTGTTCAATGTGGCGATACTATCGTATGCCTCACGAGACTGGCGAGCCGCCCAGTTGGCCTCTGCTGTCTTTCCCTCGGCAAACAATTCGTGATTGAGTTGCGCCATCAGGAACTTACGGTTCATTTGGTAAGAAGCCATCACTGGATGTCCCAACAACTCGAAGAAGGCTTCACGCTGTGCCTTAGGAAGTTCACTCATCAAGGACTTCACGTTATTGGATAGATTCTCATAATCACGGAGTCGGCTCTGAGCCTCACCATAGTTTTGGAAAGAATACTCCGTATCTTTCAATCCTGTATATTCTTTCTTGTCCCATTCACGCTCCCAACCCATAAACTCAGGCTTTCTGCTCCATGCCAAGCGATAGTAGGAATCGAGGATATTCTGGAAGCGGTTGGTATAAGCCTCACCGAATACAGACCCCAAGAACTGGCTCTGATGATGGTTGATGGTGTTGATATCATAACCATCCACATTCCAAGCCAAGTCGAAGAAGGTCTTGATGCCCAGTTCCATCGGCTTAATGTCGCCCACATTGAGCAACCAATATCGGTCGGCACCCGTATGATAGGCTTTCATCAACTCCTCGTACATCAGTACAGGCGGTGTGGTATTGAGCCAAAGGTAATCGTGGGGTGCTCCTAAATAAGATAGGTGATAATACACACCAGCCCCTCCCTCACGCTTCTGTTCCTGAGGATTGCTCACACGCTTCATGTAGCCATAGTTGTCATCCACCCATACCAAGGTGATGTCATCTGGCACTTGCAAGCCATTCTCATAGACATCCATCGCCTCCTTGTAAGGGATGTAGATTTGAGGAATGTCCTTGATATTCTTCTTGATGTGATGGGTAAGAAGCGTGCGCTGGTCGGCGATGACCTGCCCTATCAACTTGGTTTGCTGGTCGATTGGCAACTTTCCTCTCAACCCTGCATCGTGCAAGCCTCGCATACCCATCGTATAGATATTGTCGAAGCGTGAAGCCTCAGCGAGTCGATTGTTCCATTTCTTTTGGATGCCCTGAGCATTGGTGGCATAGTTCCAGTCACCATCTCTCTTCACGTTCCACTCCCACTTAGAGGCAGTATTGATCAGCAAAGGTTCGCAATGAGAGGTGGTAATCATGATGCCGAAAGAATCTGCCACCAACTTACTCTCTGGATGAGAATAAAAAGCACCCGTACATTCGTGCATAGCTGGTCCCAACATATTGCCTTTGAGACGAAGAATCAACTCACACACCTTGGCGTAGGTCTTAGGACCGATGTCGCCCAAGTCCTTCTCATAGTTCTTGGAAGACCAAGGTTTCAGTCCCCAATCCTCATCGTTGATAAAGAAGCCACGATACTTGACAGAAGGTCTCTGGGAAACCTCCTTGCCAGAAATCCAGACTTCCTTCTGCTGCTTCACAGGGATGTCAGTCCACCAATAGAAAGGTGACACTCCCATCTTCTCAGAGATATTCAGAATACCGTATGCCGTACCTCGCTTGTCGCTACCCGCTACCACGAGAGCCTCATCGATACCTTTGGCAGGATTCTTGACCACTTGTACCAGATATTGCTCCCATCCATTGGCGATGGCTTTGGCGTTCAGCTTACCTTGTTTCACCAACTTGTCGATGAAAGGCGAATTGCCCAATGTACCAAAAACGATCATACGTTTCCCACTGACCTTCTTCGAGAAACTCAAAGAAGGTTTCTTTTTTGTCACTCTCTCCACGTCATCAACAAACATGGCTGCAGCTTTCTTGACTACCGTTGCTTCTGTAGGAGAAACAAACAAAGGTGACGTTTCCGTCTCAGTCACAATAGGGAAAGCACCGACCACAGCCTTGTTTTCCACCAAGACCCCTCCATGAGTTGCATTGACAGGCAACCTTTCCGCCTTTGCTCCCATCAACATCAGAAATGATGCCAATAGCAAAAATAAGTTCTTCTTCATTGTTTAGTCCTTTAGAAATTCTATCAGTAACTATTTTTTATTTCACTACAAACTTCTTACCCTTCTGGATGTAGATACCCTTGACTGGGTGAGAAACCTTGCGACCTTGCAAGTCGTAGATGGCTTCGCTTCTAACGCCATTCGAACGGTCTTCTAACAGTGTTATACCTGTCAAGATTTCCTTATCCTCATAGAGAGTCGTCACATCAGAAGCCTCGATGGCATAGTTGTAGATGCGGAAGTCATCATAGACGTGATCGCAATAAGCATCCGATGGCCATTGAGAACGACCGAGCCAGTTTTGGGTCGTTACACCCATATCCTTAGGATAGATTTCTTTCTCATTGACAGCAGTTCCAACTTCCTCACCATCAAAATAGACAGCCATGTCCTTACCCTTCTGGGTGATGACAAGATGATGCCAGTCGGTGGTAGTCCACTTGCAAGGCACAGTGAAGTCGAAAGCTCCCTTCTCGCAAGTAATCTTGTACTTTACACCTGTGCTATTGGCTGCTGCAATCATAAAGATACCCGTACCACTACCTAAGTCGAAGATACGTCCCTTACCTCCAGGAATCTTGATCCAAGTAGCAATGGTGAAATCAGAAAGACGGCTCACCGCTCCCTTAGGCAACTCGATGTAAGACTTACTATTCTTCACCAACTTGGCTGCATAACCGCCGTTTCTACCTTCCACGAAAGAAGCATCCTGCAAGAAGGTACCATCATATGCACCCCACTCATCGTAGGAGACGCTTCCCTCGTTCTCATCAAATGCCAAATGCATATACTTACCAGCCTCAGGTGTAGCCTTCAAGATGGAAGAGACGTTGCCTTCGCCAGCCTCGTTGTATGGTTGCACCTTATAATAATAGGTAGTGCCATTGGTCAAGCCCTCATCAATATAGCTAGTACCATCCATCTTGTCTGCCACCACCGTATATGTACCATTCTCCTTGTCAGAGCGCAATACCTTATAATATGTATCGTAAGCAAACTGCCAACGGATGGATGCGCTGTTGGCACCAGCAGAGATTCGCACACCTGTCATATCCTCAGGCTTAGCAAATGACTTGGTCTTCACAGTAAGTACTTGCGAAGCAGGACGCTCAGCAGCACTATTCAGCGAATAAGCACGATAATAATAGGTAGTATTCGTCTTCAAGTCCTTATCATCGTATGAGGTCGTTGTCAAGTTATCGGCAATCACCTGATACTCGCCGTTCTCACTCTCGGCACGCTCAACGCGATAAGACTTAGCACCACTCACTGCATCCCAAGAGAGGTGGATGATGGAAGTAGATGTAGCCTCACCCTTCAAGACAGGGGCAGCCACGGCGGCATCACGAGTAAAGGTCTTCTCACGAGAATACTCAGACTCAGTGTCCTTGTAGCTCAAAGCCTTGATGCGATAGGTGACAGTAGAGGTACATGGAATAGCCTCCGTGAAGGTTACCGTCTCACCTGCCTGATAGTCCTTACCTAGCGCAAACTCCTTGTAAGCAGAGAACTCGGTCTCATCATCCATCTTACGCTCCAAGACATACTTCTTACCAGTCTCACCATTGTGGTCATACCATTTGATGGTAATGTTGCGGAAGTCCTTGTCGGTGCTCATCAATGGGAATGGAGGACAAATCTTCCAATTCTCCCAAGGCTTACTGTCCATCTTGTGATAAGCCAAGGCTGCCTTGTGGTTGGCATACACCTTACCAGCAGGAGTCAACTTGCCACCCAAATTCAAGGCACGACAATCCTGTACCCAGTCATACTCGAAGTAACGCTCTATCAAATCGCAGTTGTCAAGTGCAGGCAAAGCCTCAGCAAAGAACTTGCGATTCTTCTCTGCATTCTCAGCACTCAATGGACGAGTCACCTCTGTGGTATTGCCATTCTCATCAAGAATAGGATTAGAATCAGCATCACACTTAGGACCCTTGGCGGTAGGCCACCATTCAGTAGTCCAGTTGGCACCATTGTTCCATTCCGTAATCCATACAGGGCGACCCTTGCCTACTTCAGACAAATGCTTCACTCGATCTACCAGGCTAGTGGCGTTCAAACTATTCTCATAGATATGGGCAACGGCGAAGTCGCAACGATAGCCCAACTGAGTGATGAGATTGAAGAAATCACCATTCCATGCCCATACAGATGTAGGAGCCGGTGAACCCAATCGAAGACCGCTCTTTAGCATCTCAGGCCACATCTCTATGACTTGATCTACAGTACAGTTAGACTGATTCTTATCATTCGGTTCATTACAACCCAGCAGATGGGTAATACCTTTCTTGTTATTGATATCACTCCATGATGGCCATCCCAAGTTCTGTCGGATTGCTGCATACTCGACATCAGGGTCATCACTCTTGCCATTAATATTCCAATTGTAGTTACAGGTGATGTTGAGAAGGTCTTTCTCACCATATCCATTTGCTTTACCTTTCTTGGAAGTCCAGTTCCAACGGAAGACACGGACGAAAGATACGAAGTTCTCCATACCCTCAGGAAGAGCAGATACTTCCAGGTCAGCATCATCAGCGATGAACACACGACTATAGCCCGTACCATTGGCATTGTTGGCAAGAGTAGCCATATATCCTTTCTTCAACTTGAAGGAGCGTATCTTGTTGTCCCACTCTCCGAGATTATTATGATAAATATCTATCTCAAACTCCTTGGAATTGCCTGTGAAGTTCTCTCCATCATACGCCACAAGAGCCTTCTTGTCGTAAGCTTGACCATTCGGGATGATGACTGTACCATTTGCCCACATGGTGATGCGGCAATTTTGATTGTTCTCTGCCGCCTGCCCATTCACTTTGACATTGTCAAGATAATTGGCGATTACCTTGCTAGGCTTCACATTATCAATATATAGCCAAGCATCATCACCTTGGAGATTGAAGTTGACATCCGTGAAAGGCGTGCCATCAGCCGTGAGATGCAAGTTGGTTTTGCCACTCACTGTGACATCGCTATTGAAGAGGAAACCTTGCTGAATCGTGCCAGCATCACTGAAGTTTAAGTTTGAACGCTCACCAGAAGTTGCTTCCGGAGCAAAGGCACCAGTGGCATCGTATGTAGCCGACTCCACCTCCATGCTCCCCTCACCCTCATAGTTCTTGCCAATGAGAATCATAGGAATACATTCTTCTTTCACCTCTTTCAGTTGTAGATTGGCAATGGCAAACAGAGCTTCAGTTCCTGCCATATATACATAATAGGTTCCTTCTGAAGTCGTAGTGAAAGTCATGGCATTTGGCACAAGAACTTGTCTTCCGCTCTTACCTTTTGTCTTTACTCCAAATGTTTTGAGTGGATTGTCCAATGTCTTTTTTTGGCTTACTCCTAGCGTAAAGGTCGTGCTATTATCATTATTCCAATAAGCGCAATCCACCGATAATTGATACGTGGTGTTAGCCTTGAGTCCAGTCACAGCGTAAGCGTATTTATATGACTTGTTCTTCAAGCCTCCATCCCAGCGGAGCAAGAAGAAATTGCCATTATATACTGTACCATCCTCGTATGATAATTTCAAATTTGGCGAAATCTCAAAACGAGAATTTGGCCAACTAGTCACCTCGTTGTTGCTTCCATCCAATAGATACCATCCCTTAGAAACTGGTGTCGGCTTATTACTTCCCCAACTAGATGATGGAATCACCTCTGGATTGACATTGTCTCCAAAGCTACGAGTGATAGACTCTTCTATCGCCTCCAATGGGCAAGTTGCCACGAAATAACCATCTTGATAGATGCTCACTTGCTTGTCGATGACAGCAAAGCGCAAGGTGCGCAACTTGGTATTGTCGGATGAAACCAGCTGCTTGGATTTTGTCAATGGGTTCGTCCAGTTGAGTGACTTGGCATCCAAGGAAACGCGGAATCCTTGTCCCTTGGCATCGTTGACACAAATGTCAAGTCCACGACCAGTGCCGCTATTGATTTTTCCCTTCACCTCGATGGTGTAAGCATCACCTACCACAGGGGTAGCCAATTTGCTCACCTGTACCTCATTTCCTAAGTAAGATTGAAGGGAAAGGAGAGAAGTAGGCAATACATTTTTCTTTGTAAGACTAGGTGCTTGTGCAGAAGCTGTAGTTGCGACAGTGCATAGCGATAGCACAGAGCAGAGTATTTCTGTTCTCATAAGCGATTGTTGATAATAAATTTAAAATGATTTGTTTAGTTGATAATATTTAGGCTTGATAACAAACGTCATCAGACAATATTATGTTTTTCATAAATAGGGCAGTTGGCAGTAAGTCAACTGCCCTATTGAATATACCTATATCAATTCGGTTCTCTAATTAGTTGGTCTTATCCTCATCAGCTACGGCATCCTCCCAGTTGTCCCATTCTGGAGTAGAGGCATCATAGCCATTGTAGCCGTAGGTCTGGAAGAGTTGACCATCCTTGTTGGCAGTGATGGCACTGTTAGGGATAGGCCAGAACAAGTTGTGCTTGTTCATCGTATATTTGATGGTCTTAGGACCACTCACGATACCAGCACCACACTTATTGTAGAGTGAGTAGTGCATGATGCGCTGATACCAGTAGCTACCACCATTCATGTCGGTACCATCCTGCTTGTCCCAGTTGTCGAGGCTGTAAGTGTTACCCCACTCATCAGCCACGCCACTCTTGGCAAGGTCGTAAGATACACGAGTCAACTCTACGTTACGCCACTCCTCAAGGAGCAACTCACGAGCACGCTCGTTCATGATGTCGCCAATATTGACGGTAGAATAGAGCTGAGAAGCATGAGCACGCTCACGGAGCTTGTTCACATCCTTAGTAGCACCTGAGACATTACCCTGATACAGACGAGCCTCTGCACGGAGCAAGTAAGCCTCAGCCAAACGATAGAGATACCAAGAAGCATCAGATCCCTTGGTTGCACCATTAAACTGGTTAGCACCTTGGTTGTTCTCTGCACTCACGTCCTTCAAGTAGAACTTATACAATGGGAAGTCGAACCAGTCACGGATAGAGTCTGTGGTGAGACAGTTGCCCTTGTCATCTCTAAACTGGAGATTCTTGCCATAATAAGGAGAACTCTTGTCACCATTGTACTTCATGTCGGTCATGTTCACCCAGTTACCAATCTGAGAGTTGTGACGATAATCCTGTGTATCCTCCACACCATTGACATCCCAAAGTTGCTTCTGTGCAAACCATGTAAGACGGAAAGTAGCGATACCACGACCGAAGGCACGAAGGTTGTCCAAGTTCTGGTTGTAATTTTTATTATTGCGTGCATAGTTGACACAAGCAGTCTTGCCATCAGGTGACTTCAAACGGCTATCACTCCAGTTAGGACCGAAGATACGCATGGTCAAGAAGTCGATATGGCGCTGGTCGCTGATGTTTGGCATACAGAAGATCACCTCCTTGTTGGCAGAGTTGTACTTATTCTCAGGACGATGAAGATCCCAGATGACATTACGAGTGATGTTCCAAGTAGCAGGTTCACCACTGTTGGCTACAGAAGCATTACCGAATGGCTGCTCCATCAAAGCCAAGCCTGAGTTGTTAATCAGTTCATCACACTGCTTCTCTGCCTTATCCCACTCACCTACAGAAAGATAAAGCTTAGCCAAGAGCATACGGCAAGCCTCCTTGTTGACCATACCTATAGTATTCATCTGTGCCTGAGAAGGAACCCACTCTACAGCCTTTTCCATTCTCTCCACACACATCTTGAGGATAGCCTCACGCTTAGTAGAACGATAGTTCTGCTTTGGCACAGCCAAGATCTTAGTTACCAATGGCACGTCGCCAAACTGCCAACAGAGTGCATAGTAACGGAAAGCCTGGTGGAAGTAAGCACGTCCCTTGTACTCATTCTTCTTCTCCTCAGACAAACCCTTCACGCCATCGATGTAAGACAATACGGTGTTGGCATACTTCAATCCATTGTAGGTTTCATCCCAGAAGTACATGATGTAGTTGGTATCATCATTTCTCATACCATTGGTTGGGGTTAACTTGCCGTCCACGTCATCCCAGAAATTAGAACCAGCATCAGTCTTGCCATAAAGCATCATATCTGAGAACATGTACTCGGTGGCGATAGGCACACTGATGTTTTTGTTCTCCCAGTAAGTCCAGTAAGAACTGATATGGCGGTCTGCCATCGCCAAGGCTGCCTGAAGACCAGACTCTGTAGAGAAAGTCTTGGTAGGCTCATACATTGAAAGTGGGTCTGGATCCAAGAAACTGCGAGAGCAACCAGTCAACGAGGTAAGTCCTGCCGCTACGATGAGACCCTTTGCTATATTTTGATATATCTTCGTTTTCATATCGTAAACTATATTATGTTGTTTATACATTATATTATATATAGACTGCATCCTTACAAAGTTACATTCAATCCGAAGGTGTAGGTGCGAGTAGCCAAGCCACCTGTCTCAGGATCACCATACTCCCAGTCGGAAGACTTGATGTAACCAAGGTTCTTCACATTGAAGAAGAGTTTCAAGTTGCTGATACCTGTAGAACTCAACCATGTCTTAGGGAATGTATATGCCACAGAGAGGTTGTCAAAACGTACAAATGAACGGTTGTAGAGTTTCTGTGCGCCTTCTGCTCCAACAGGTCCCTTTGCATCAAGACGAGCGTACTTGTTGGTAGGATTTTCAGGTGTCCAGTAACCCTTCACCCAAGTATTGCAACCCTTGGTAATCAAGGAGCCACTGTTGTCTTGGTTCAAGTACCAACTAGAAAGGCTCTTATGACCCAACATAGAGTACATGCTGAAACCTACAGTCCAATTCTTGAAGATGGTAAAGTCATTGCGCATGCTCCAACGCACCTTAGGAGTAGTCTGACCTTGGAATACCTTATCGTCATTGTTATAAACAATCTTCTTCACGGTACCATCGGCATTGTACTCATCATTGTCAGGATTGTTCCATACCTTAGGGTCACCAGGACGCTGACCATACTTGGCAGCCTCCTCATATTCGTTAGCTTGCCAGATGCCTGTTACCTTGTAATCCCAGATAGTACCGATAGACTTACCGATAAACCACCCGTTGGTCAAGTCATCAGCCTCTTTGCGACCTACCACGTTGCCTTGTGCATCCTTCACATCCTCATAATCATAATAGAGGTGCTTGATGGTGTTCTTGTTCCAAGACAAGCCGAAGGTGGTACGCCACTCAAAGTTCTGTCTCTTCATATTGAGTGAGTTGATGGTCAACTCGATACCATCGTTATTTACCTGTCCCAAGTTGGTAGTGATACTACCGAAGCCGGTGAATCCAGGAAGACGCTGGTTCATGATCATGTCCTTAGTCATCATGTGATAGTAGTCGATGCTACCTGTGATGCGGTCGTTCAAGAAACCGAAGTCCAAGCCCAAGTTCAAAGCCTCAGTCTTCTCCCACTCCAAGTTAGGGTTTGCCATACGGCTCACGCTCAAATACTTCATATCCACGATAGTACTACCCTGGATGTAGTTCATGGTCTTACCTGTACCTGAACCGAGGTTAGCAAGTGATACGTATGGATCAGAGAGTGAACGGTTACCATTCTTACCCCAAGAAGCACGGAGCTTACCAGTACTCATGATGTTGCCCCACTTCCAGAACTTCTCATTTACAAAGTTCCAAGCCAAGGCGATAGATGGGAACGTAGCGTATGGGTTGTTGGCACCAAATGCAGAGTAACCATCACGACGTACGCTGGCTGTCACCATGTAACGGTCGTCGTAGCTATAGAACAAGCGAGCCATCAAAGCATCAGCTGTCTGATGAGTATCATTGGTGCTGAAACTACTCTTTGACAAAGTGGCATTCTGAGTATTATGGAATCCCAGTGCATCAGATGGCAAAATTTCGCGAGCCTCAATCTTGTCACTCCAATAACGACGCTCCTCAGCCTCCTGTACGAGAGTGAGCACGAAGTGATGCTTCTTAGCCAAGGTATAATCCCAAGTAATAGTATTGTTGAGCGACCAGTCGAAGTTCTTACCCCAGCCACGATCTACACCACGTGTATCAGCATTGGTGTTAGGACGAGATGCTGATGTGAAATAACGATTGTAGTAATACTGGTAGCGAGGAGCTGCATTGAAGCTATAGGTGATGCCGAAAGGCAAGGTTACCTTGGCATTGACGATGGTATTCAATACCTGATAGCCCTTCTCCAAGTCCATATACTGACGCTCGAAATCGTAGTTGTAACCTCCGAAGTCCTTCTCATTCATAGGATACTGAGCCAAAGTACCATCCGCATTGTTGTGGATAGAGAATGGTGAGTTGCGCACCTGGTTGTCGTCCCAGTAGTTGGTGCCCAAACCTACTTGGATATCACCATCCGAACGGTCCTGGAAGTTAACGTTGGCACCAATCTCCAACCATTTGGTTACCTTACCAGACACCTTCATGTTGGCACGAACAGAACGATACTCATTACCCTTTACAGCACCCTCATTGTGGAGGAAACCTGCAGAGAGATAGTAATTCATGGTCTCACTGGCACCAGAAACACTGGCATTATAGTCTTGGTTGATACCGGTGCGGAAGGTATCATCCCACCAATCGTAAGTCTGATTGTTCAAATAGTATCCGAGCACCTCATCTTTCAAGCCCAAGCGCTTAGCATACATGCTAGCATAGCTTTCATCAGCGGCATTGGTAGTATAAGCTGCCCATGTGGCATTATCCACGCCATAAAGGCGCTGAGCATTCTCGGCGGTATCGAAGTAACCAGGCTGTCTTACCAAATTGCCCTTTCCATCCTTGGCACGATATACGCCATAAACGCCGTCATCGCCCATGCCATATGTATCTTTCTTGTACCAGTCCTCACGATACTTCATGTAGCCATTGGCATCATATACGTCCATCAAGTAGTCACTCTTGGTATTGATACCGATATTAGCACTGAAATTGATGGTTGGCTTACCGAGTTTACCTTTCTTGGTAGTCACGATGATGACACCATTGGCTGCCTTGGCACCATAAACGGCTGCCGCAGAAGCATCCTTCAATACGTCAATCTGACCAATATCATCAGGGTTGATCTCAGAAAGTTCACCATAGAAAGCCATACCATCCAAGATAATCAATGGATCGTTGTGACCACCATCAGTATATACAGAACGCTGACCACGAATCTGCATGGAGCCACCACCCTTGGCATCAGCGTTATAACCTACGTTCAAACCTGGTGTACCACGGAGCAAGTCTTGTACAGTAGCAGGATTCTCATTTGCCAATTTATCAGGGCGAATCTGAACGACACTACCCGTCAAGTCCTTCTTGCGCATAGTACCATAACCTACAACTACGACATCTGAAATCTGCTGTGCATCTTCCTGCAAAGTAATCGTAAGATTTGAAGAAGTTGCTTTCACACTTACGGTCTTATAACCGATGTAAGATACATCAAGAGTTGCACCCTTGGCTGCATCGAGAGAGAAGTGACCATCGAGGTCGGTGACAGTACCACCCTTGGCACCTTTGATTTTTACAGTAGCACCAATGATTGGCTCACCACTGGCATCTACAACTGTACCTTGTAACTTACCTACCTGCTGCTGAATCGTAGCAGATGGAGTAACCTCTGAAGCTACGGCAGCATTGATAGCAGTAGCACTTGCCAAGACCATCATGAGCAATGCCTTCCGCGAAGCTGTGAATAGGATTGTTTGGTTCATATTTATTTAAATTAGTGATATACATTATTATTAGGTTGAAAAAGCCATTGTCTTATAGCAGACAAGACTTTCAAACTTGATGCCGCAAAATTATAGTTTCCCAAGAATAACTAAGAGTAATTAACAATACATATCGTAAAATTATTGTTATTTGAGCGTGAAATCATAATATTTGCACATGAATTAATGATATTTGTACCTTATCTATCTCGCCATATCAGATATTTTTTGTATTTTTGCAACGTATTTAAACAACAGAATTCTATACTACATAACATTTAATGCTATTATGATACTATCACTTGAAAACAATAAAGACCTAGTCAGCAAATGGAGTATTTTACTTTTTCTCTTGCTGAATGTATCATTTTTCCTAACTTCCCACGCACAACCAAGGTTGCTCAATGCAGTGTATCCATATCCTTCCGATGAACAGCAATGCTTGCTCATCGACAAGCAAGGATTAATATGGATAGGTTCCAATGCAGGCATCAGGTCATACGATGGCTATCGCTTCAAGAGCTATCGAAGTGATGCAAACTCTCCTAACATACTCCCAAGCAACATTGTGCTCTGCATGACAGAAGGCAAAGACGATGTATTATGGATTGGTACACGAAACGGACTCGTAAGCATGGACAAAAAAAAAGGTACATTTACAACCCACAACCTGCCTGGTGTCAAGAACCGTGTCATCTATGCCCTTTTTACTTCCCATGACGGCAAGATTTGGATAGGAACAGATGGGGGGGTAACTTGCTATTTACCACAAGAGAAAAGATTCTTCTACTATTCCGCCAAAAACACGACCGTGGTTGAGAAAAACGGCAGCAGACATCCACTGCCCAACGATATCAATGCCAAGTCGTTTACAGAAGACAAGGCCGGAAATATCTACATTGGCACTTGGTCGAAGAATTTATACCGACTAAATGTCAAGAAAAATACAATGTATCAATATGACATCGCAAAAGATGGAGATGCCGGAAACACCTATATGTTGAAAATGGATCAGAAAGGCAGACTTTGGATATGTACTTGGGGCAATGGCATCAAATGCATGACCCAGCCACTCAACCAAAAAAATCCAGGCTTCATAGACCTCTATCATGGAGATAGAGATTTCTCTATACATTATAATTTAATAGAAGACCCCATATCACATACACTTTGGGTATGTGCTCGCAATGGATTTGGCGTTATCAAGTCGAACGACATTAAAGCTGGGATAAAATATTATAAATCTATAGACAGCCATCAAGTCACAAATGTCACCGACGTACAAACTGATGGAAAGGGAAATGTATGGCTACTCACCATGAACAATGGCTTGTATCATGTCTTCACCAAGCCTGCCTTATTCCAAGCACTACCTATTATTCCACAAGATGCCGAGGCAGACCGCATCAAATCCATCTTCACCATTGACGGCAAGCACATTTGGCTCACCTTGGCCCCAGTAGGACTTGCTTACTATGACGCTCAAAGCCAACAAACCTTATTCGGCACAAGCATTCCTTCAGCCGCCAATATCCCCCTAACATCCCTAAATACCCACTATTCAGCCATCACCAGTAATGGAAAGGGCGGAATATGGTTGGCCAACAACAGCTTTGGTATCACAGAGTTACAAGATGGAAAGGCAAACATCATAGACAACACTAATAGTAACTTTGTCAAGGACTGCTTTGTCAACACCCTCTATCGCTCTAGACAAGGTGTCATCTTCATAGGAGAAAAGATGCATCTCAACTATTTACTACCATCGGGCAAGGGATACAACTGCCTACAAGGGGTGGATGTAAGAGGCATCACAGAAGATCATAACGGCAATATTTGGATAGCTACAGAAAACCTAGGCATTTTGCGCTTACATGGTAATTTCGACAACCCAAAATCCATAAAAGTAAAGTATTACAATGCACAAAACGGCAACTTTCTCATCAACGACGCCACGAATTGCCTAGAAGATTCCAAGCATCGCCTTTGGGCTATTTCCAATGGCGGAGGCCTCTTCAGATATAATGCTAAAAACGACCTATTTGAAAGTGTGTACAAAGATTTCCACTGGGACATAGATCGCATTTTCTCCATCATTGAAGACAGCAATGGAAATCTGTGGTTCACTACAGACAAAGCCCTTTTCTGCCTACAAGTAAATGATAATGGAGAAGCACAATACACGACCTATACAAGCGAGGACGGACTGGGTAGTTTGATGTTCCAGACCAACTCTTGCTTCAGAATGGGTGATGAACTATACTTCGGAGCTGGACGCAACTTGATACGCTTCAACTCCAAAACACTCAATGCTAAAAGGAAAGAAATCAAGCACTCTAACATCATCATCACAGACTTGCTTATTGACGGCAAACGATATAGTGAGCTTGACTCTACCCTAAGAGCCGACCTATGCGAGTGTACCCCTCAGTACATGCGCACCCTCACGCTGCCAGCTTCCATCAACAAGTTTGCGATAGAGTTCGCCCTCTTGACCTACACCAATACCGACCAATGTAAATACGCCTATTACCTGGAAGGCTACGACAAGGAATGGCACTACATGGACGCTAGTTTGCGACAAGCTACATTTGAGAACCTTCCGTCCGGCAAATACAAACTACACATCAAAGCTGCAGATAGCTATGGCAAATGGAATGAGATGGCATACACCATCAACATCAAGGTATTGCCACCTTGGTATGCCTCATGGTGGGCATACATTATATATATAGGTATCCTCTTGGGCATCACATGGATGGTTATCATCTGGTATCGTGAACGCCTGCGCACCAAGAACCGTTTGCAGATGGCCGTTATATTCACCAATATCACCCATGAGTTGCTCACCCCTCTCACCGTCATCTCTGCCGCAGCCGATAGCATCAAACGTATCGCACCAGACACAGATTGCCAGACCCATATCATACATGACAACATCAGCCGCTTGACTCGTATGCTCCGACAGATATTGGAGGTAAGGAAAGCACAGGCTGGTAAGTTGCAGCTCAAGGTGAGCGAAGGAAGACTTGGCAACTTCTGCGCTGAAACCACAGCTAGTCTCATGCCGATGTTCACGGCAAAGAATCTGCACTTCGAGCAAGACATCACTTGTATGGACGAGAAGGCGTGGTTTGATACCGACAAAGTGGAGAAGATGCTCTACAACTTGCTCAACAATGCCGTGAAATACACGGAGGCAGGTGGCAAGGTGAGCCTCTACGTCAACATCGACGAGGAGCAAGCCACCCTCATTGTGTCAGATACAGGCAGGGGTATCTCCAAGGACAAAATGAAACACCTCTATAGCCGATTCCTCGATGGTGATTATCGTCAGATGAACACCATAGGAACTGGTATCGGTTTGTCGCTCGTCAACGACCTAGTGAAGCTGCATCATGGCAAGATACATTGCGAGAGCGAGGAAGAAAAAGGAACCACCTTCACCATCACCTTCCCTATCAACAAGGACAGTTACTCAGAGGCAGAGATTCTTCAGCAAGATACAAACTCAGAGGTTGACAACGTCATCGTAACAACCAACAAAAGTGAGGAGGCGATGGCTACCAGCCAAAACAACAATGACTTCAATGACATCAATGAGACCTCGAATGGCAAAACTGCTGATGGTGATGAAGACAAGAAGAAGGAATACACCATCCTGCTCGTGGAAGACAATAATGAGTTGCTTACCTTGATGAACAGCCTACTATGTACCCACTACCACGTGTTGACTGCTGGCAATGGCGAGAAAGCGCAGAAAGTGATACAGAAATCATCACTCGACGTGGTGGTTACCGACGTGATGATGCCAGTGATGGACGGTATCGAACTGACCAAGTGGATCAAGGAGAGCGATGACTACTCGCAGCTGCCAGTGGTGATGCTAACCGCCAAGACGCAAGACACCGACCGTAACGAGGGCTATCGTGCAGGCGCCGATGCTTATCTCACCAAACCTTTCAAACTCGAAGACCTGCAACTGCGCATCGACAACCTCATCGCCAACCGCCAACGCATCCGTCAGAAGTTCCAGTCACAAACCGATTTTAAGGTAGAAGAACAGCATTACAGCAATCCTGACGAGCTTTTCGTGCAGAGCTGCATCGACAAGGTAAAGGAGCATATTGACAATAGCGACTACGGCAGAGAACAGTTAGCCGCCGACCTATGTATCAGTAGCAGTACCTTGTACAACAAGCTCCGTGCTTTGACAGGACAGAACATCACGGGATTCATCACCAGCATTCGCATGAAGGAAGCCTGTCAGATATTGGAGAGAGAGCCATATATCCGTATCAACGAGTTGGCATATCGTGTAGGATTCAGCACTCCAAGATACTTCTCCCTCTGCTTCAAGAAGGAGTTTGGCATCGGAGTAAAGGAATATGTGGAGCAGAACGTAAAGCAAGAATAATCTGACGGCATCTCCATACGCTGCCGTATGCATAACTTGACAGATACGAGCGCATAACCTCCGGCGCTCTGATATTAAACTCGATGCAGCCCACTGAATAACATAAAACACAAGTTATATTCCATGAAATACAAGTTAGGCGCAGCTAAATACAAGTTGTATTCGGCTGCGCCTAAGTTATGCGATATAGTATGCAGTAGGCTGCATCACCTTTGTCCCTAGGTCGTTTAGCATTTGGCACTAAGGAGAGGAAGGTTATATAGCCGAGTGCACTCTCTCTTGTGTTATCTCCCATCCGTAGGCACCACTCGCTTGATGGTACCATCGGCGTTGAACTCCATCTTGTCGATGCACACCTCACGATGCACGCCAGGCTGATTGTGGAGATACTCCTTGTTGATACGATGATAGACAATGTACCACTCGTCTGTGCCTGGCTTCTGAATCACGGAGTTATGCGCCGTGCCGTATATCTCGTGCTGAGGGTCTTGAATCAAGACAATAGGGTCCTTTGCCACCTCGATAGGGCCGAGCGGACTCTTCGATGTACCGTATGCCACATGGTAGTTGGCTGCAC
Source organism: Prevotella sp. CAG:732 (assembly GCA_000436035.1). Lineage (GTDB taxonomy): Bacteria > Bacteroidota > Bacteroidia > Bacteroidales > Bacteroidaceae > Prevotella. The sequence continues at coordinate 45,717 of FR893264.1, forward strand.
CTGTATCATCCACCGACCACATGAAGTAATACAAGCCATTGCGATAGAACACGTATGGAGCCTCGCGGTAGGCGTAATCCTTCAATGTGCCACCCTTTGGGGTCATCACGGTCACCGTCTCGTCCTTGATCTGAGTCATACTAGGTTCGAGTTCCGCACCTGCCATAAAACTGTTGCCCCAATAGAGATATGGCTTTTGGGAAACAGGGTCGATGAAGACATCCACGTCGATGAGTTGACCACGGCAGCCCGAATGATTCTTCGCCAAAAGAGGATGACCGAGATCCACGAAAGGTCCCGTAGGAGAATCTGCAACAGCCACTCCCATCTGCTTCCTACCATTGTCGTTAGGACGTGCGCTGAAATAGAGATAGTACTTGTAACTACCATCTTTCTGCTTCACCTCGACGGCAGCAGGAGCCCAAAGATTGCCATTCGCCCAACTGATTTGGTCGCTCTTGGCATCGAGCACCACCCCCTCATTCTGCCACTTCATCTTCTTACCCAGTTTCTTGGAAGAGAAGGCATGATATTGCCATCCACCCCATCCAGGAGTGCCATCCGTGGTGGAATAGATGTAGTATCGCTTCGTCTTGTGGGAATACAAGATCTCTGGGTCGGCATGGAAGTCGGGCAAGATAGGATTGCCCTTGCCTGTATAAGAATGGTTGGGTACGGTGGGGGCTTGCGCCAAGGCAGGAAGGCTCCAAGCCATCGACACAAACAACAAGCTAACAATTGCTAAGTTCTTCTTCATAGGAATATCTTTATTAATACTATAGGTTATGATTCATTTGAAAACATGTTTGTACTTGATTTGTCATGATGACGTTGCAAAAGTAATACTATTTTATCAGATAAAGGACAAGAAATCGCTCAAAGTTAAACACGAATCATTAAAAAATGTATTTAGGCCTAGCCTTTACCAGTTTTTTTTCTTACATTTGCACCTCGATAAGCAAAGACAAAAGATGGATAGAATCAATTCGTACTAGATATGGACAATAACAAGATAAACCAAGGGACAGCCAAGCATTTCCCTTTCCGTGCCATCGCCCTCGACCTAGATGGCACACTCACCAACCACGACAAGGTGGTTACTCCTCGCACTCGCCAAGCCTTGCTCAAGGCTCAAGAGCTAGGTACCGTCATCATCCTCGCCTCTGGTCGCCCCACTTATGGCATCGTACCAGTGGCTGAATGCCTCGAACTGGAAAAGCGAGGGGGATATATCCTCTCCTACAATGGTGGCAACATCGTGAACGCCAAGACTGGCGAGAAGCTCTTCTCCCAATCCTTGCCCGATGCCGTGATACCTATATTATATAAGTATGCCAAGGAGAAGAACCACGCCTTGCTCGGATATGCCGGCAACGAGATTATCACCGAGATGCCAGATGATCAGTATGTGAAGGAAGAATCTCGCATCAACAAGATGAACATTCGCAAGGTGGATAACCTCATGGAGACCTTGGAGCCTCATCCTACCAAACTACTCATGACTGGCGACCCTACAGATATGCTCAAGGCTGAGGAAGAGTTGGTAGGGATTCTTGGTGAGAAGATGGACATCTTCCGCTCTGCCCCATTTTTTTTGGAGTTGGTGCCAAAGGGCATTGACAAGGCGCAGTCGCTGCTCCGTCTCTTGGCGAAAATCAACCTCACTCCTGCCGACCTAATGGCGTTCGGAGACGGTTATAACGACCTTAGCATGCTCAAGCTCGCTGGTGTGGGCGTGGCGATGGCGAATGCTGCCCCTGAGGTGAGAGCCGATGCCGACTATGTGACGCTATCCAATGAGGAAGATGGCGTGGCAGAGGCTTTGCTGCACTTCGGAATGTAAGAATAAACAAAATAAACAGCAGTTAGATATGTTACAACTAGACAATTTCTACAAGGCTCGCTTCGTGCTGAGCAAAGTTATCAGAAAGACTGAGCTGGTTCACACCCCTAGAATCAACCCAGAGAGTGATGTGTATCTGAAGCCAGAGTGCCTTCAGAAGACGGGTTCGTTCAAGATTCGTGGTGCTTATTATAAGATTTCCCAACTCACCGACGAGGAGAAGGCAAAGGGAGTAATCGCTTGTTCGGCAGGCAACCACGCTCAGGGCGTGGCTCTCGGCGCTACCGCCATGGGCGTGAAGAGCCTCATCTGCTTGCCAGAGGGTGCGCCTATCAGCAAGGTGGAGGCCACCAAGCGTCTCGGCGCAGAGGTT
>FR893264.1:47949-57096 GCA_000436035.1 Prevotella sp. CAG:732
CGCAGAGGTTTGTCTCGTCCCTGGTGTCTATGATGATGCCTATCAGAAGGCACTCGAACTGAGAGAGGAGCGCGGATATACCTTCGTGCATCCTTTCGACGACGAGAATGTCATCGCTGGTCAAGGCACCATCGGCTTGGAGATTCTCGACCAACTCCCTGACGTGGAAGCTGTCGTAGTACCTGTAGGCGGCGGTGGTTTGATCTCCGGCGTTGCCTTCGCCATCAAGTCATTGAATCCTAACGTCAAGGTGTATGGCGTACAGGCTGAGGGTGCGGCTAGCATGGTACAGAGCCTCCACGACCACAAGCAGGAGAAGTTGCCATCTGTCTCTACCGTTGCCGATGGCATCGCCGTAAAGGAGCCAGGTAGCATCACCTTCGAGACTTGTTCCAACTATGTCGATGAGATTGTGACGGTGAGCGAGGACGAGATTTGCGCAGCTATCCTGAAACTCATCGAGAGCGAGAAGATGGTGGCTGAGGGTGCTGGTGCTGCCAGTGTAGCAGCCGTGATGTACAACAAGGTACCGGTGAAGGGCAAGAAGACCATCTGTGTGGTCAGCGGTGGTAACATCGACGTAACCATCCTCAACCGTGTCATCAATCGTGGTCTCGCCAAGAGCGGTCGTCTCTGCACCATCGAGATGGAGTTGGACGACAAACCTGGCGAATTGGTGGAGGTTGCCTCCGTCATAGCCCAGATGGGTGGCAACATCACGGGAGTTCACCACGACCGTTCTGCCAATCGCAAGAAGGTGAATGCTTGTGTGCTCCGCATGACAATGGAGACTCGTGACGAGGAGCATGTCAAGAACATCAAAGAGGCTTTGGAAGCGAAAGGCTTCCACCTCTATATTGTATAAAAACAGTCGCTACTAGGGGCTGAGCCTCGTCGGTACTAGCAACCAAGCCTCGTCCCTAGTAGGGACGAAAATAAGGCACTATAGACGACCAAGCCTTGCCGTTATAGACGACAGGGCTTTCATCCTATAGATGTCACTTACAAGCCAACATAAGGACAAAAAGAAAATCGGTAGAGCGTTCGAAAGCGAACTGCTCTACCGATTTCTGTAAATATATATATTTTACTTACATTTTGCCATTTCTTGAGACAAGAAGCGAGGCAAAAGGAAAGTCGAAGGCAGCGTAGCCGAAGTCTCATAAACAAAAATTAAACCGAAATATTTTGCCAATTCTATCTTTTGCATTATCTTTGCATCATCAATCATCAATTAAACAAAAAGAAAATTATGAACGCAATTCACACAGACAATGCGCCTGCTGCTATCGGTCCATATAGCCAGGCTATCGAAGTAAACGGTTTCGTATTTGCATCAGGTCAGATTCCTATCGACCCTGCAACAGGAAACTTCGTTGAGGGTGGTATCAAGGAGCAGACTCGCCAGAGCCTCACCAATGCTCAGAACATCTTGAAGGCAGCAGGTACCGACCTTTCTCACGTAGTGAAGACTACCGTATATCTCAACAGCATGGACGATTTCGCTGCCATGAACGAGGTTTACGCCGAGTTCTTCAGCCAGCCATATCCAGCTCGCTCTGCCGTAGCAGTAGAGAAGTTGCCTAAGGGTGCTCTCGTTGAGGTAGAGGTATTGGCTGCTAAGTAAAGCTGATATCTGTGCATCATAGAGGATGTAACTGCACATCGTAGAGAATGCGAAAGTGCATCATGGAGATAGCTTGACATATGTCGTGTAATCGTACGGCATATGTCAAACGATTGCCCCACATATGCCGTGCAATTGCGTGACATATGTGGGGCATTCTCTATGATGCAGTTTGGGTCTTCTTATCCGCCACGTACATACCCGCCAAGATGCACGCCGCTCCCATCAAGAAATAAGGTGTTATCTCCTCATCCAGTACCCAGGAGGCAAAGATCATTGTGGTGATGGGGTTGAAATACACCCAGTTGGTCGCCTTCACAGCCCCTAGTTTGGCGATGCACCAGTTCCAGGTGAGGAAACAAATCATAGAGGCGAGACAACCCAAGAAGAGCAGATTGCCTATCACCTGAGGTCGAGCAAACACCTCCCAAGACGGGAAGCCCGGTATGATGAAATAATAAGGTATGATGGTTAGCACGCCATAGAAGAACACCTTTCGGGTGATGAATGCGGCACTATAGTCGCCCGACACCGACTTCATCAACAGGGAATAAATCGCCCAACACACACATGCCGTAAACGCCAAGGCATCGCCCACCGGCGAGAGATGGAGCACGAAACGACCATTCAGCACGACAATCACCATGCCGACAAACGCCAACAGAGAGCCTAAGAGTTGCACGATGTTGATGCGATTGGAGTCACGATACACCAAGCGCACCAGCAAGGTGGCAAACAAGGGGCAGGAGCATACGATGAGTGACGTATTGGTGGTCGTGGTGAAATTCATCGCCTCGTTCTCGCTCAAGAAGTACAACGAACCACCCGTAATGCCCAGGAATGCCATCTTCACCTCATCCTTCCATGAGTCGGCAAAGAGACGGCGATGATTGAACGCCAGCATCAGCACATAGGCGATACTGAAGCGGAGGGTGAAGATTTGTGCAGGCGACAATCCATTGAGCATCAACACCTTGGTTGATACGAACGTGGTACCCCAGATGGCTACCGTGACGAAAGCCACGAGGTGATAGAAGAGGTTGCTATTACGTGTCATATTCCTTGTTATCATGTTTAATACAGTGCAAAGTTACTGCTTTTTGTCGGAACTCTCCCCACATCGCAAGAAAAACTTCGCTTTTTCGCCTGATATTTTTTTGTAAATTCGATAATAAAGCGTACCTTTGTCGGGAATTATCGACAGAATACGTATGACAGAACAAGAAATCATAAAGACTATACACATCTCTACTGGCATCGACATCCCTGAGAGAATGAACAACCCTCTCGACTACGAGCCACATCCTCTTTGCATCGCTGCATGCAAGGAGCTACAGGCTTATCTCGCTGAGCGAAAGGACTGGCGAGAAGAGATAGACAAGGGAAAAATGTTTGGCGTACTCATCGTCGAAAAGAATGATAAAGAGATAGGCTATCTCGCAGCCTACAGTGGACAAATCGGAGGGCGAAGCGACTGGAAGGGATTCGTGCCTGCCGTCTTCGACTACTTACAACCCGATGGCTATTTCAAAACCCACGAGGCAAAGATAACGGAACTCAACCAACGCATCGCCCATCTCATCAATAACCCAGAAATCAAGGAGACGGAACGAATCCTAAATAAACTGCACAAAGTACAAGAGCACAAGCTCAACCTCCACAAAATGCAGATAACGGAGGCAAAGGCGAAAAGAGATGCACGACGACAAGAGGCTTCACTTCACCCCGACACCAAGGGGCTGACTCCTGAGGAAGAGCAGGCGATGATCAAGGAAAGCCAATTCTTGAAGGCTGAGTTGAGAAGATTCAAAAAACTGATCTCCCAGAAGACACCGCTCGAAGAAATGTACGATAACTATCAGAAGGGATTGCAGGAGATCAAACAACTGAGAAAGAGCGACTCCGATGAGTTACAAAAATGGTTGTTCTCCCAATTCAAAATGCTCAACGATAAAGGTGAGAGCAAGGACTTGCTGGAGATATTCAAGGAATTCAACCAGATGGTACCACCTGCTGGCAGTGGAGAATGCTGTGAGCCGAAACTCCTTCAATATGCATTCGAACATGGTTTGAAGCCCATTCAAATGGCCATGTTTTGGTGGGGTGAGAGTCCCAAGGAGGAGATTCGCCATCACCTCCATTTCTACCCAGCATGCAATGGAAAGTGCAAACCTATCCTCCACTGGATGTTGCCAGCAGACGTGTTCGAACAAGCTTCTGCTGATGCCTATATATATAATAAGGTGGAAATCTTGTATGAAGACCGAGAGCTAGCCGTCATCCACAAGCCTGAAGGTATGCTCTCCGTGCCGGGAAAGGATGCGCAACAGCCATCCATCTATTCTTGGGCACGTAAGCAATTCCCTGAGGCGACGGGTCCACTCATCGTTCATCGCCTCGACATGGCGACCAGCGGTCTGATGGTCATTGCCAAGACTGAGTTTGCCTATCATCGATTGCAAGAGCAATTTACGAGCCATCAAGTACAAAAGAGATACGTCGCCATCGTCTGCTGCAAGGACAAGGATATGGCGCAGAGAATCAAGGATGCTGCAAAAATGATCAGTCTTCCTTTGATGCCCGACTACCTCGACCGACCTCGCCAAATCGTCAACCACGAGCAAGGCAAAGAGGCGATTACCGAATACGAGGTACTAGGAAGTGAAGAACGAAGAGTGAAGAGTGAAGAATTCAATAGTGCAGCTAATCATGAAGTCCAAAGCTCAAACCTCAAAGTCCAAAGCTCAAACCTCAAAGTCCAATGTATTCGTTTGGCTCTCTATCCGAAGACTGGGCGTACTCACCAACTGCGAGTACACTGCGCCCACCGAGAAGGTTTGGATGCCCCCATCCTTGGCGACCCGCTCTACGGAAACGTGAAGGCAGACCGACTTTACCTCCATGCAGAAGCCATCACCTTCAAACATCCTTTGACGGGAAAAGAAATTCACATCGAACGCAAGGCAGATTTCTAGTCTGACTTACCATCAGACGAAGAACATAATCAGTACTTGGGCGATGATCACTCTGACGAACATACCCAATGGATAGACCGTCGCATAGCTGATACTAGGCGTATCGCCTTCCAACGTCTCATTGGCATAAGTCAGTGCCATCGGATTTGCCATACTACCACAAAGGATGCCACAGATGCTACCGAAGTCATACTTCTTGGTCTTCAGGATAATCAATCCGACAATCAAGACTGGCACTACTGTAATCGCAAAACCGATGCCCACCCACATCAAACCTTCTGGACGCACCACCGTCTCGAAGAACTGTCCACCAGCCTCCAATCCCAAACAACCGAGATAGAGCGAAAGACCCAATTCACGGAGCATCAAACCGGCACTACGAGTCATATAAGATATGAAATGTACGCGAGGTCCCAAGGCACCAATCAGAATACCCATCACGATAGGACCACCAGCGATACCCAAGCGCACCGGAGCCGTCATGCCCGGTATATTCAATGGTATCGTTCCGATGGCAAGACCGAGGATAATACCGAGGAAGATGGCACCGAGGTTTGGTTCATTCAGCGTCTTCACGGCATTGCCCAAGAACTGCTCCACATGGTCGATGCTAGTAGGATCGCCGACCACGGTAAGACGGTCGCCATACTGGAGGCGCAAGTCATCGGTAGCCAAGAGGCGAATATCACCACGGAGCACACGGCTCACATTCACACCATAGCTGCTACGCATCTGGAGATGTCCCAGTAGCTTTCCATTCAAGCCTGGGCGAGTCATCACGATGACACGGCTCTCCACCTTGGCATCGATGGCATTCCAATCCACCTTGTCGGTGTTCCATTCCTTATCCACCTTCTTTCCGAAGAGAATCTTCATCGCCGAAGCCTCATCCTTATTGGTCACCACCAGCACACTATCATTGGTATGCAACACGGTATCAGCTTGTGGCACAATCACTTGTTCGCCACGCCAAACACGAGAGATGATGAACTTGCGATGCGTCATCATCGAGATTTCGGCGATGGTATTGCCATTCAAGGCAGGGTTCACGATAATATATTGTCCGACAGACGTATGGTCGTCATCATCGCCTCGACGCACCTCCAAGTCCTCAGGCTTCACAAAGAGCTTACGCAGCAGCATCATCGCCAGGATGACACCCACGACACCCAAAGGATAGGTGACAGCACAGCCCAAAGCCGCACCACCGCTCGGCATACCCAACTGTTGGAGAGCCTGCTGGGCAGCACCCAGGGCAGGTGTATTGGTCGTGGCACCACAGAGGATGCCCACCATGTCAGGCAAACTCACAGGCAGCACGCAGCACAAAGCCAGCGAGAACAAGGTGCCCACGAGAATGACCGCCATACTCCAAAGGTTGAGCGAGATACCTTCGTGACGCATCGAACCGAAGAAGTTAGGTCCCACATACAGACCGAGCACATAGACAAACATGGTGAGTCCGAAGCTCTCAGCAAACTCCAGCATGTTATGGTCGATGGTCAATCCAAAGTGCCCCGCAATGATTCCTACAAAAAAGACGAATGCAATGCCAAGAGAGATACCTTTGACATGAATCTTGCCAAAGGCAAGACCTAGGGTACAGATTAAAGAAAGGATGACGATGCCCTGCACCGCCGAATGTACGTTGACTAAATTATCAAACCACATGATTCTTATCTATCTATAAATACGATTTTTATTGAGTTTTTATTCAAATTCGGGTGCAAAGGTACGTCAAATTGAGGATAAAACAAAATAAATCTAGCTTTATTTTGCCAAAAACTATAAATAGTCAAAAGTTTTTCGTAACTTTGCAACCGTTTTGTCGATTACGACTAACTGTCTTCGCCGAGAAGACTCCCATACAGAATATAATAATGATAATAATGAAAGATATTTGTTGCATTGGTCACATCACCAAGGATAAGATTGTGACACCTCATCGTGTCGTCTATATGGCAGGCGGCACTTCTTTTTATTTTGCTTACGCCATCAACCAGCTCCCTAATGATGTCTCCTTCTCTTTGGTCACTTCCATGGATCCTACGGAGACGGAACCTGCGGAGAAGATGCGCCAGGCTGGCATCGATGTCACACTCAACGCTTCTCGCAACACCGTTTTCTTCGAGAACATCTATGGTGAGAACCAGAACGAGCGCAAGCAGCGAGTACTCGCCAAGGCTGACCCTTTCACCATCGAGCAGTTGGAGCACGTGGATGCCAAGGTATATCACCTGGGTAGTCTTCTGAGCGACGACTTCTCCAACGAGGTGGTGGAATATCTCGCCAAGAAGGGCAAGGTATCTATCGACGTGCAAGGATACTTGCGTGAGGTAAGAGACGAGAAAGTGTATCCCATCGACTGGAAGGATAAATTGAAAGTGCTCAAAAACACCTACTATCTCAAGGTGAACGAAATCGAAATGGAGACCATCACTGGTCTGAAGGATGCCCATGAGGCTGCCAAGTTGCTCCACTCCTGGGGTGTCACCGAAGTAATCATCACATTGGGCAGCGAGGGCTCGCTCATCTATGTCGATGATACCTTCTACGAGATTCCAGCCTACGCCCCACACGAGGTCGTGGATGCCACTGGATGCGGCGACACCTACTCGGCAGGCTATCTCTACCAGCGTACCTTGGGAGCTACCCCAACAGAGGCAGGCAAGTTTGCGGCGGCGATGTGTACCATCAAGTTGGAGCACAACGGTCCGTTCAACCGCTCCATCGATGACATTCACGAAATCATCTCCAAGCATTAAAACGACAAATCGTAAGCAGTGAGAGAATCACTGCTTACATTTTGGCTGGTTTTAATACCTAAAAGATATGATTTTATAACTTTTTGTATACTAGTTGAGTTAAAAAACTATTAAAACGTCTGTAATCTCGAAGAAAAAGTATAATTTTGCAAACGAAAACTAGAATACAAACAACAACAATAAAAGAAATGAAGAAAATCAGAGCAGCCGTAGTAGGTTACGGCAACATTGGTAAGTTTTCTGTAGAGGCTCTTGAAGCAGCTCCAGACTTTGAGATTGCAGGTGTAGTACGTCGCCAAGGTGACAAGGACAAACCTGCCGAGTTGGCACAATACGAGGTAGTAGATGACATCACCAAGTTGAAAGACGTTGACGTTGCCATTCTCGCCACCCCTACTCGCTCTTGCCCTGAGTATGCAGAGAAGATTGTAGCCCTCGGCATCAACACCGTAGATAGCTTCGATATTCACACTAGCATCCTCGACTATCGCACCAAGCAGATGGAGAACTGCAAGAAGGCTGGCAAGGTGAGCGTCATCTCTGCTGGCTGGGATCCAGGTTCAGACTCTATCGTACGTGTCTTGATGGAAAGTTTGGCTCCAAAGGGTTTGACATACACCAACTTCGGTCCTGGTATGAGCATGGGTCACTCTGTTTGCGTACGCAGCAAGAAGGGTGTCAAGAACGCCCTCTCTGTTACCATCCCATTGGGTGAGAGCATCCACCGCCGTATGGTATATGTTGAGTTGGAAGAGGGTGCTACTCTTGAGGAAGTTACAGCCGAGATCAAGGCTGACCCATACTTCGCTCACGATGAGACTCACGTATTCGCTGTTGCATCTGTTGATGATGTCAAGGATATGGGTCATGGCGTAAACCTCGTTCGCAAGGGTGTTTCTGGTAAGACACAGAACCAGCGTTTCGAGTTCAACATGAGCATCAACAACCCAGCCCTCACCGCACAGGTATTGGTCAATGTGGCTCGTGCTTCTATGCGCTTGCAGCCAGGTTGCTATACTATGCCAGAGATTCCTGTCATCGACATGTTGCCAGGTACTCGCGAGGAAATCGTTGCTACATTGGTATAATCCGACAAGATTCACACTTTATCATAAACAAGAAGAGCATCCCCCTCAAAAGGATGCTCTTTTTCTTGCCCATCAGCAAAAAGGGCTAGTCACATCTGACTAGCCCTTTCTCCTATATATATAATAGGTATATTACTTCACGATACCCTTCTCCAGGTATTCCACGAGGTTCATGCGAACTTTCTGACCAGCTTCCTCAGCAGCCACCTTCGCCATATCGCTCTCTACCATAATCTTCACCAACTCCTCGAAAGAAGTCTTGCTAGGATTCCACTTCAACTTAGCCTTAGCCTTGGTTGGGTCACCCCAAAGATTGACCACATCGGTAGGACGATAGAAATCAGGAGATACCTCAACAAGGGTCTTTCCTACGAGTTCCTCAGGACCTGACACACAGATACCCTTCTCGTTCTCCTCTTTGCCTTCCCACTTCAGTTCGATACCTACATGGTGGAAAGCCAACTGAGCGAACTCACGTACACTGTGCTGAACACCCGTTGCAATCACGAAGTCCTCTGGCTTCTCTGCCTGGAGGATGAGCCACATACACTCCACATAGTCCTTGGCATAGCCCCAGTCACGGAGAGAATCCAAGTTGCCGAGATAGAGTTTGTCTTGCTTGCCCTGCTTGATGCGAGCAGCAGCAAGAGTAATCTTACGAGTTACGAAAGTCTCTCCACGACGCTTACTCT
>FR893264.1:57103-66195 GCA_000436035.1 Prevotella sp. CAG:732
CACGACGCTCACTCTCATGATTGAAGAGGATACCAGAGCAGCAGAACATATTGTAAGCCTCACGATACTCCTTGACAATCCAGAAACCATACTGCTTGGCTACGGCGTATGGTGAATATGGGTGGAAAGGAGTATTCTCGTTCTGTGGAACCTCCTCCACCTTTCCGTAGAGCTCGGAAGTAGAAGCCTGATACATACGGCAAGTATCTGCCAAACCGCACTGGCGAATCGCCTCCAAGATACGGAGTACACCTGTAGCATCCACATCAGCGGTAAACTCAGGAGAGTCGAAGCTCACCTGCACATGGCTCTGAGCCGCAAGGTTATAGACCTCAGTAGGCTTCACCTTATTCATCACCTGGATGATACTCATAGAGTCGCCGAGGTCTGCGTAATGGAGATGGAAGTTAGGTTTACCTTCCAAATGAGCGATACGCTCACGATAGTCGGTTGAAGAACGGCGGATAGTGCCATGCACATCATACCCCTTTTCAAGCAGTAATTCGGCCAAGTAAGAACCATCCTGACCTGTAATGCCCGTAATCAAGGCTACTTTTCTATTTTCCATATTGCTATTTAAAATGATTATTCTCTATTATTAATAATGTATGTAAGATGTCAAGATACCATGCGAGTTTCTACTTTCCTCTTAAGATAGCTCTATACTTCAATGGCGACATACGGAAGTGTTCCCTCACATACTTGCCAAAGAAGGAAGTATTGGAGAAGCCGAGGATGGCGGAAATCTCCTTGATAGACCTATTGGTGGAACGAAGATAATAAGTGATGTCAGAAAGCGTGTACTCCGTGATCCACTCTATCGCCGTCTTTTGGCTATGGCGCTTGCAGACGATGGAGAGATACTTAGGAGTGATACACAACTGTTGGGCGAAGTACTCCACCGGACGATGCTTCACCTCGTTCTGCTGTAAGAGTTCCAAGAACCTGTCGAAGAGTTCATTGGTGGTGGAACTAGCCTTCGCACCCTCTGGCGCATCTTCGACAAAGGCATGGCAGAGTGCCAAGAGGGCTGTCTTGAGAAGCGTCTCCACAATCTCTCGACGATAAGGTCCCCAAGTGGAATGCTCCATGCTCTTGAAGTCCAGGCACAGACGAATCAAGTCGGTAAACTTAGCGTAGAAGAGCATCTCTCCCATAGTCATCTTGATGACAGACACCTTGTTGACATACATGGCGCGATTCCATACATTGACATGAGAGCGAAGGATGTTTTGCATCCCCCTATTGGTGACACAGAGAGCCACGCAAGCGAAGTCGGACGATACCTCCAGGACATCGATCACCGAGTTGGGAGGGCAAACGAATATATCGTTTTTGCTCACCTCTATCACCTTGCCATTGATGTCCATCTTCAAGCTACCTTCCTGGCAGGAGGCTATCATGTTCATCTGCAAGCGCACAGGATCAGGATTGGCTAGCACCTTGATGTTGTCGATGATCAAAATATCCTCGTCAAGATAACTGGCGCTGATCTCTGCGCTCTGCGAGAACTCCCCATCCTCGATACGCTGCTTTATGTCCTTCTGTTGCTTTACCATTGATTCTTATTCACTTTTTTAGAACGCCTCTCTATATTTATTCTCTTCCTTGTCTTCCAACATGGAAAGATAACTCTGATACCTACTAGCTGCGATATAATGTTCCTCCACTGCCTTGATGACAGCACACCCCGGCTCATGGGTATGGGTACAATTGGAGAAACGGCAGCCCTCTGAGAAATGGAAGATTTCCTTGAAGTAGCTGGTCAGCTCCTCCTTTTCAATATCAAAGGTACCAAAACCCTTGATACCCGGAGTATCTATCAGATAGCCTCCATCCGGCAAGTCTATCATCTCGCTGAAGGTGGTGGTGTGCATACCGGAATTGTGGGCTTCGCTGATCTCTGCTGTACGCTGAGCCGCATGAGGTACCAACTGGTTGATTAGCGTTGACTTGCCCACGCCACTATTGCCACTTAGGAGAGACACCTTATCCTTGATGAGCGGACGAAGTTGCTCCACTCCCTCGCCATTGGCAGCGGAAATCTCCACACACTGATAGCCAATGGTCTCGTAGAGCTTGCACATCATCTTCTCGTAATGGAGTTCTTCCTCGGTGAGAAGGTCACGCTTGTTGAACACCAGGATAACGGGAACACGATAAGCCTCGGCACCTGCCAAGAACCTATCGATGAAAGTAGTGGAAGTCTGAGGATAATTGACGGTCACCAACAGCAATGCCTGGTCAAGGTTGGCAGCCAGGATATGGCTCTGCTTGCTCAGGTTGGGCGATTTGCGAATGATATAATTGCGTCTATCCTCAATAGAAGAGATAAAGGCGGTACCTTCCTGATTGGTGATCAATTCCACACGGTCGCCCACAGCCACAGGATTGGTGCTGCGGATGCCCTTCAATCGGAAGTTACCCTTGATTTTGCTTTCAATCAGCTGGCCATCGTCAGTCTTGACGGTGTACCAGCTTCCTGTATTCTTGATGACTAGTCCTTTCATCGGCACGTTGCAAAAGGCCTTAGACGGTCATGATTTCCTTTTCCTTGTCATCCATCAGAGCCTCAAGCTTCTTGATGTACTTGTCGTGCAACTTCTGCAAGTCGTTCTCTGCATCTTTCTCCAAGTCCTCAGAGAGACCGTCCTTGATAGCCTTCTTCAACTTGTCCTTTACCTCGCCACGTACGTTGCGCACCTCTACCTTAGCCTTCTCAGCAATCTTGCCGCACTGCTTAACGAGCTCCTTACGGCGCTCACCAGTAGGCTGAGGGATGCCAAGGCGAACGATCTCGCCATTGTTCTCTGGAGTGATACCCACGCCACTGTCCATGATGGCCTTCTCGATGTCCTTGATAGCCTTCTTGTCCCAAGGGCGGATGGCGATGGTACGAGCATCAGGGGTAGTGATGTTAGCCACCTGGTTCAGAGGTACCATGCTACCATAGCTATTGACTCTTACACCATCGAGGATAGCCACATTGGCACGTCCTGCACGAATATGAGAGAGCTCCTCTGCGAGATACATTGCTGCCATCTCCATGCGCTCCTCTGCTGCACTCAAAGTTTCTTTTACGTCTATCATAATTGTTGTTTTTATTATTTCTTAGGTGAATATTATTCCTTTGTCCTTAGTTTTACGCCACAAAAATAGGCAAATAATATGGATTAGCCAAATTTACGGCGAACTAATTGGTGTTTTGGGCGTTTATTTGTCCATTTCCAATCGTTTCAACTCCTCCCCCACATAGTTGGTAAGCTCCACAAACTGCGAGATGGTGAGTTGTTCTGGTCGCTTGGTCATGATGTCGGTCGTGAAGAAATCCTCACGTGGCTTGACACCTGGGAACATCTGCTTCAAGCTTACTCGGAGCATCTTGCGGCGCTGATTAAAGACGGTCTTCACCAATCGCTTGAAGAGACGCTCGTCACATCCCAACTCCTTCACATCGTTGCGGGTCATTCGGATGACGGCACTCTTCACCTTTGGTGGTGGATTGAACACACCCTCATCCACCGTGAAGAGATACTCCACGTCGTACCAAGCCTGGATGAGCACACTTAGGATGCCGTAAGCCTTGTTGCCCGGCTCCGAGGCGATGCGAAGTGCCACCTCACGCTGTATCATACCCGTACAGCAAGGTATCAACTCCTTGTAGTCGAGCATCTTGAAAAAGATCTGAGAGGAAATGTCGTAGGGATAATTGCCCGTGAGCACAAACTGCTTGCCATCGAATATCTGGTTCAAGTCCATTCGCAAGAAGTCCTCACCGATGATGTTGTCCTTGAGCGTAGGGAAGTTCTCGTGCAAGTAAGCCACCGACTCGGAGTCGATTTCCACAGCCTTCACCGGACGAGGTTTCTCCACAAGATACTGGGTGAGCACACCCATACCAGGACCAATCTCCAAGACAGGGATGTCGGGACAAGCATCCACCGTGTCGGCGATGCGCTTGGCGATATTGAGGTCAGTCAAGAAGTGCTGACCGAGGTTTTTCTTTGGTTTAACTGCCTTCATTATGTTTGTTTAATATCCTTTATGCTGATTAATTCTGCAAATATACGGCTTTTTTCCGAGATTTGCATAGCCTAGGTGGTTAAATTATCAACTTTTCACATAAAATCTTACGATATTGCGGATAAAAATATTACCTTTGCACTTACTATGGATATAAAGAAGACGATAAACAATATACTTAATGTGGTATGGTCGCTCCTGCTGGGAGGTGCCATACTCTACTGGATGTACCGTGGATTCGACTTCAAGCAGGTGGAAGACGTACTGGTTCACAAGATGGACTGGACGTGGATGCTTCTATCCTTCCCCTTTGGCATCCTTGCACAGATGTTTCGTGGCTGGAGATGGAAGCAGACTCTCAATCCGCTCGATGAGCATCCTCGTTCGAGCGTCAGCATCAACTCCATTTTCCTCTCTTACGCTTTGAGCCTCGTTGTGCCTCGCATCGGCGAATTCGCCAGATGTGGCGTATTGAAGCGATGGGATAGCATCTCCTTCCCGAAGGCCTTGGGCACTGTGGTGACAGAGCGCGTCATCGACTCCCTATTGGTGCTCATCATCGCCATCGCTGTGTTCCTCCTGCAGATTCCAGTGTTCCTCAACTTCTTCGCCAAGACCGGCACGAGTGTTGACAGCATCCTCCACCAGTTTACTGCCACGGGCTACATTGTCACTGCCATCTGTGGCGTTGCCGTGCTCATCTTGCTCCACTTCTTACTCAAGAAGTTGGCTATATATAATAAGGTGAAAGCCACCCTGCATGGTTTGTGGGAAGGAGTCATCTCCCTGAAGGATGTCAAGAACGTACCGCTCTTCATCGCATTCACGATAGGAATCTGGCTGAGCTACTTCCTGCACTACTATCTCACATTCCAATGCTTTGAGTCAACGAGTCACCTAAACCTAATGTGTGGTCTTGTAACCTTCATCGTGGGAAGCATCGCCGTCATCGTGCCAACCCCTAATGGTGCTGGTCCTTGGCATTTCGCAGTGAAGACGATGCTGATATTGTACGGCATCCAATCGACCGATGCCCTCTTCTTCGTTCTCATCGTCCACTCCGTGCAGACCCTCCTCGTTATCCTATTGGGCATCTATGCCTGGATATCCTTGGCATTCACGAAGAAAGTGAAGAGTGAAGAAAATTCAAATGCATCAATGGCGCAAGCCTAATTATTAATTATAAATTATACATTATAAATTAAATATTGACTATGGCTGAAATCAAGAATCTAAATCCAGTGGAAATCTGGCGTAACTTTGACAAACTGACTCAAGTTCCTCGTCCATCCGGACATTTGGAGAAAATACAAGCTTACTTGCTCGACTGGGCGAAGGAAGCTGGCGTAGAGGCTTTCCAAGACCCAGCAGGTAACATCGTGATGCGCAAGCCTGCTACCCCAGGCATGGAGAACCGCAAAGGGGTTATCCTTCAGGCTCACATGGACATGGTGCCTCAGAAGGCTAAGGACAGCAAGCATAATTTCGAGACAGACCCTATCGAGACCATTATCGATGGCGACTGGGTACGTGCCAACCGCACTACTCTCGGTAGTGACGACGGACTCGGCGTGGCTACTATCATGGCTGTCATGGAGTCTAAGGACTTGCAGCACGGACCTGTGGAAGGCCTTATCACCCGTGATGAGGAAACGGGTATGTATGGTGCCAACGAATTGCCTGAGGGCGAATTGAACGGCGACATTCTCCTCAACCTCGATACTGAGATTTGGGGCGAGTTTGTAATCGGTAGCGCTGGCGGTATCGACATCACTGCCACACTCGACTACAAAGAAGTAGAAACCGACAAGGATGATGCAGCCGTAAAGGTAACCTTGAAGGGCTTGAAGGGTGGTCACTCTGGTATCGAAATCAACGAGGGTCGCGCCAACGCCAACAAGTGTATGGTTCGCTTCGTTCGTGAGGCTATCGCCGAGCTGGACGCTCGCCTTGCATCATGGCAAGGTGGTAACATGCGCAACGCCATCCCATTCGAGGCAGAAGTAGTTTTGACATTGCCAAAGGAAAACGTCGAGGCACTCAACGACTTGCTTGCCGACTGGAAGGAAGAGTTCCAGGAGGAATTCAAGGGTATCGAGGACATCGAGAAGATCGAGTTCTTCGCCGAGACAGTTGACACTCCTAAGACAGAGGTTCCAGAAGAGATACAAGACAATCTCGTAGATGCCATCTACGCTTGTCACGATGGCGTATTGCGTATGGCTCCATCTATGCCTGACATCGTGGAGACCTCATCCAACCTCGCCATCATCGAAATCGGCGAAGGAAAGGCTGCCATCAAGATATTGGCTCGCTCTTCTCACGATGGCTACAAGGAGTATATCGCTACCATGTTTGAGAGTTGCTTCTCTATGGCTGGCATGAAGGTAGAGTTCAGCGGCAGCTACGGCGGTTGGAACCCTAACCCAGAGAGCAACATCTTGGAGCACGTGCTCAAGGTATATAAGGAGCAGAACGGCGTCGATGGAAAGGTTCAGGCAGTACACGCTGGCTTGGAGTGTTCCATCATCTTGGGCAAGTACCCAAATCTCGACGTGGTATCATTCGGTCCTACATTGCTCAGTCCTCATACCCAGAACGAGCGTTGCCAAATCAGCTGCGTAGCACCTTTCTGGAACTTGATGAAGCAGTTGCTCACCGAGATTCCAGAGAAATAACAACGACCATCTAGAAAGCTGGCGAGAAAGGGCTATCAGTATCCCAAATCTCGCAAAGCAATGTTAAGATTCCAATAAAATTGAAGCCGAGGAAGAAATTTCTCGGCTTTAATTTTGCCTTTTCGGTTTATTTTAGTTACCTTTGCAGCCGAAATCGCAAGATTGTCGTCTTTCGAGACACTTTCTTGCACATGTTTAATTAAATATCATTCAAAATGGACGATTATCACGCGGACAATAACAACGAATTGTAGGCGTGGAGATTCAGCAAGGCCGCAACCCTTCGAGGCGAGGTCACCCCAATGCTCATCTCCATACCCTTAACTTTTATTTTTGTGGAGATAAGCAACAATGAGAACATACTGGAACATTGAGAACAACCTGAAGGCTATCAACGAATGGCAGCCTAACTGCTGGATACAAGTAACTTGTCCAACCGATGAAGACCAGCGCTTGCTGGAAGATGAATTTAAGATTCCCGACTATTTCCTTTCGGATATCAGCGATACCGATGAGCGTGCCCGTTATGAATACGACGACGGATGGATGCTCATCATTCTTCGTATCCCTTACGTCAAGGAGATCAGAAGCCGCACGCCATATACCACCGTACCTCTTGGTATCATCCACAAGCGTGACGTCACCATCACGGTTTGCTATTATGAGACCAACATGATGATCGACTTCGTGAGTTTCCAGCAGAAGCGTGGCGAAGGATTCACCGACTATGTCGATATGATTTTCCGCCTCTTCCTGTCTTCTGCCGTTTGGTATCTTAAACGACTCAAACAAATCAACTCCCTCATCGAGAAGGCGAAGCGCAACCTCGACCATGGTGTGAACAACGAGAGTTTGATAGGCTTGTCACGTCTCCAAGACTCCCTCACCTACTTCATCACCTCCATCCGAGGCAATGAGAACTTGCTGTCGAAGTTGAAGTTCAAGCTGCAAGTCGATGAGTTGGATGCCGACCTGATCGAGGATGTCAACATCGAGATGACCCAGGCGAGAGAGACGACAAGCATCTACTCTGACATCTTGGAATCCACGATGGACACTTACTCCAGCATCATCAACAACAACATGAACACGACGATGCGTACGTTGACTTCCATCAGTATCATCATGATGTTGCCTACGCTGATTTCCTCCTTCTTCGGCATGAACCTCATCAATGGCATGGAGAACAACTCGTGGGGCTTCGGCATCGCCATCTTCATCTCCGTTATCGTGTCGGCTCTGTCGTGGGGAGTACTGCGCTACAAACGCCTATTATAATAAGGTATAATAGGCGACGCTACTAGCCACATTGGTATAAAAAAGATTAAAAAGCAAAGGCAAAAAGTAAAAATAGCAAACGAAATTAGGTTTATTCGCTTTTTTTACTTAAGTTTGCAAAATTATTGTGTGTTGCAGCCGCAGCCAACGCTACGGCTAGAAATCGAATCATAAACTAAATACAGTGAAATGATGGACTCTCAAGAAAATGCCCTAGTACAGGGAACCATGGAAGAACCTGCAAAGAAGGTCTATGCCACCAAGCAGGAAGTGCTCGAAAGAGTGAAAGAAATCGCTCATAGTGACGATACCCCCAACAAGGAGGAACTCGACCACTTGAAGACTGCGTTCTACAAGATTCTCTTCACCGAGCGTGAAGCTAAGACCAAAGAGTATCTAGAGAACGGTGGCGAACCTGACAAATTTGTACTTCTTCCTGATGAAACAGAGGAGGCTTTCAAGGCTGAAATGCAAATCATCAAGGAAAAACGTGCCAAGATCTTCCTAGAACAAGAAGCCGAAAAGCAAGCTAACCTACAGAAGAAACTCGAAATCATAGAGAAAATCAAGGCTATGGCTATCTCGCCAGAGGAAGCCAACAATTCATATAATGACTTCAAAACCCTCCAGCAAGAATGGAAGGAAATCAAGGCTGTGCCTGCTGACAAAGCCAACGAGCTTTGGCGCAACTATCAACTCTACGTGGAGCAGTACTACGACTTGCTGAAACTCAACAGCGAGGCTCGTGAGTACGACTTCAAGAAGAACTTGGAGGCCAAGACCGCCCTCTGCGAAGCTGCTGAGAAATTGGCAGACGAGGAAGATGTCATCGCCGCCTTCCACCAGTTGCAAGACCTTCACCAAGAATATCGTGAGATCGGTCCTGTAGCCAAGGACTTGCGTGAGAGCATCTGGGCTCGCTTCAAGGCTGCCAGCACTGTCATCAACAAGAAGCACCAACAGTACTTCGAGGACATCCGTGCCAAGGAGGAAAAGAACCTGGAGGCAAAGACCGCCCTCTGCGAGAAGATGGAAGCCATCAACTTGGACGACATCAAGACCGCCGCTCAATGGGAACAGATTACCAAGGACGTGATCGCCATGCAGCAGGAA
>FR893264.1:66210-89293 GCA_000436035.1 Prevotella sp. CAG:732
GCCATACAGCAGGAATGGAGAACCATCGGATTTGCTCCTCAGAAGATGAACGTCAAGATCTTCGAGCGTTTCCGCACCGTCAATGATACTTTCTTTACCAAGAAGGCTGAGTTCTTCAAGACACTCAAGTCTCTGTATGCAGAGAACCTCGAGAAGAAGAAGAAATTGGTGGAAAAGGCTCAGGAATTGGCTGACAGCACAGAGTGGAAGAAGACAGGCGACAAGCTCGTCGCTCTCCAAAAGGAATGGAAAGCTACCGGCATCGTACCTCGCAAACAAGGCGAACTGCTCTGGAAGAGCTTCATGGAAGCTTGCAACAAGTTCTTCGATGCCCGCAACAAGGCTAACGCAGGAACAAGAAACACTGAGCGCACCAACCTGGACAAGAAGCGTGAGGTCATCAGCCAGTTGAAAGCCCTCTTGGAGAATCCTGTGGAGAACGCACAGCAAGCTCTCCAAAAGTTGACCGAGCAATACAACGCCATCGGTCATGTACCTTTCAAGGACAAGGACGCACTCTATCAGGAGTATCACGAAGTACTCGACAAGATTTACAAGGAGTTGAACGTGAGCAACGCAAAGCGCCGCCTCAGCAACTTCAAGAACAACCTGAAGAGCGTGACAGAGAAGGGCGGTGACGCATTGGACAGCGAGCGTAATCGCTTGCTTCGCCGTTACGACCAGTTGCGCAGCGACATCACCACCTACGAGAACAACCTCGGCTTCCTCAATGCAGCCAGCAAGAAGGGCAACAGTCTCGTAGAGGAAATGAACCGCAAGGTACAGAAGCTCAAGGACGAGCTAGAACTCATCAAGCAAAAAATCAAAGCGATTGATGCTGAGAACAAATAATTGATAAAGCAGTTGATGCCGAAACATCATTAGCAATCAATACTAAAATAAATATTATAAAATCCCCCTTGTAGGCGTTTCTACAAGGGGGATTTTTATGTCTTTCACTTTAAAGCTATCAGTTACCATTGATGATTTCATCCAATTGCTCATGGAACTTCTCGTCACTTGGGCGAAAAGCATCCCCATTGGCAATAGTTCCATTTGCATTGATAACAAGGAAGCGAGGAATGCCTGATATGCCGTATGCTTTTGATAAGGCTTTATGCTCTTCCTTACTCACGATGAACTGTTCCCACTGTGGCTTATCTTTGTCGAGTTTGTTCATCCATGCCTGCTTATTAGAATCCATCGATATACTGATGAAACGTACCTTGTCATTGTCCTTGTATTCTTCCACCCTCTTTTCCAAGAAGGGAATCTCCTTGCAACAAGGACCACACCAAGTCGCCCAACAGTCAATATACAGTACCTTGCCACGGAAGTCTTTCAGATGATAGCTCTTGCCATCACGGTCGCTGAATGTGAAATCAGGAGCCTCCTTACCTTTCTTGATGGCTTTGATGGCGATAACCTTGTCTTGGTATTTTTTTATCAAGGTAGAATCACCGCCCGCCATCTCACAATATGACTTCCAAAACCTATCTACATCAGCTATATCCTTACCATATGTCAATGTGTATTCTCCACAGTCATCCAAGAGCGCATGAAGCACCGTAGGATCGGTTACCTTTTCCTTGATTACCTGCATATAGGCAAGTCCGAAATCCGTCATATCCTTGCCAAAGCACTCATCCAACTTAGGATCCATACTTGCCCTCACCACACACTGTGGCAAATAATTGTAAAGACCTATCCAGTTGTTGATGTCTATCTGTGCCAACAAATCCTTTTGACGAGGATCTTTCTTCGCAATCAAACGAGTTAAGAAGTTGATGCGAGCCCCTTCATTCAACTGAGCCAAGAAACTACGCATCTCGACATCCTTTACCTTTTTCACTTCCTTCGCTAAAGTTTGGTAGCCATCTTCCAGCACCTTGATGGAATCCTGTCCAGCCAAGACTCGCTTCTCTCCTTCATAAGGGAAGAACACCTGATAATCATACAACTTTCCATAATGCTTCATAAAGTTGGAGGCTTCGGCATCCTTTCCCGAGAATGTCACCTCTGTATCTCCCTTCTTCTTCTCCACCTTCACTTGCAAGGTAGAACTAGGCTTGAGCATAAACTGCCATTCACTTCCATCACCCAAGATAAGATAGGCCGGACAGAATGTTCGATCACCCAATCGCCTGGCATCATACGAGAACCGTCCCTTGTCATCAATTTGTAAACGGTCTTCCACGCCATCAAACTGGTCCCCTCCTTTCTCCGGGTTATAAATGATATAAGCCTTCTTACTCAATGAACTGTCACAGATTTCTCCCTTGACCATCTGGGCAGTAGCCTTGAAGGCTGAACTTACCCAGATGATACTAGCGAGAGAGAGATATTTTATCAAATGCAAACATAAATTTCTCATAACTCCAACCAGATTATTCATAATTCAAATGAAACGAAGGATTTTTCTGCATCACGGTAGTTGGGAATGGGAAAATCCACAATTTGCTGTCAGGAGCGATGCTAAACTTCCCCAACTCGCCCAAGTCACGCACAAGAGTTTTCTTGTAAGCCTCCTCAGTATTCCACCTCTTTCGGTCGAAGAAGTTCATGTAGCTACCGATACACTCGATGGTCTTGGCACGTTGCAACAACTCCATCGCATCTTTCTCGTTGGAAGCAGTGAAAGTCTTATAATGCTCAGTATCTATTCGCTTCTCTCGTACCTTGTTAATCAAGTCCAATCCCTTCTGAATCTCTCCGGTACGGATGTAACATTCAGCAGCGAGATACATGATTTGCTCCACACGGAATCCCCAACCCGTGATGTAAGCTTGCTTGCCGTATGCTTCCAAACAGCCAGGAATGCCAGTGTCAGCCTCGCCATATTCAGCATCCCAAAAATCAGAATGATCTTTCAGATAGTCTCCAGGTTCAATCAAAGATACCGTCTCTAAGCTCAACTGCTCATTCATAGGATAAGACCAGCTGTCGAGCATTGGCGAAATATACAAAATTGTGTTGCCATCATTAGGCAGCATCTTCCATGCTCCACGCTCCAAGACAGAGCTCCTATCCTCTATTTGGTCATTATACGACAAAGCTTTCAAGGCATAAGGTAAGGCCTCAGCATATTTCTTCATCTGGAAGAGAATCATCGCCTTGATGGCATTGCCACCACACTTGGTGATACGGTTGATATTGCTCTTGTCGTAAAGAGCGGCAATGTTCTCGTCACTACAATCTTCGAGCATTTTGTCATAACATTCCTTCAAAGTAAGCTGTGGTTTGGTGTCAACAGCAGGATCGGTAGGATAAGCGATACCGCCAGCTCCATCAAGGGTAGCCTCATCATATTGCTTGGCATAGATGTTGGCAGCCAAGAAAAGATAGTAGGCACGAGTAATCTCAGCCTCCGCCTTGATGGCAGGCTTCAAGTTGTCATTTCCTTGCGCAGCGTCTATCTTCGACAAGAGCACGTTCATCGTATTCACCTGTCCATAAACATTGGAATAGAAATCATCGTTGGTATTGAGCTTGGCTCTATCTGTGCCTTCATCTAAGGCGAGATAGGCATAATCGAGCGTATTCTTCATCTTGAGTTTTTCCTCCAATGTCGCATTGAAACTTGTTCCGTAAGTCTCATTGACCACGATGCCAAGAAAGGTATTTGGATCATCGTAAAGAATCTTTGTATTCAGGAGCAATTCTAGCTCAGATGTCTTTTCGAGGGTTGACTTTCCTTCTGGTACGATATCCAAGTCGCCACAAGAACAGAGAAGCAATGATGCCACAACACCTGTCATCAACCATTGCTTGCCACCTTTAATATTTAATATCTTCATTGTTGTCTTCTTTTAGAAATTTACGTTTAAGCTGAATGTATAACTCTTAGGTATTTTTGGACTGACAGTTCCCCCCAAAGGATCCACACGCTCAGGGTCGATGCCCTTCTTGTTTCTCACCCAAGTGAACCCATTGGTCATCTGCAATCTCAGATTGATGCCTTCCAACTTCAAGAGACGGCAGATATTGGATGGGAAGCGATAACCCAAAGTCAGCGTTCTTAGCTTCATGTAATCGGCATGATCCACCGTCTGGTCATTGTACTTCACCTCATCATCAGGAATATACATCTGCGACATCATATAGCCATTGCCAAACATGGTCTTGCGTTCCTCTTCCGAAGCTCGCCAATAGTTGAGATAACAACGAGGTGCGGTAGAACCATAATTATAAGAAGTAGATGTGCTCCATTCATCTCCATTGGCACGGAAATAATGTCCACCATACCATACAAACGAACCACTTAAAGAGAAGCCCTTGTAAGTGATGGTTGGGGTGAACGAACCAGACCAAGTTGGGTCGAGAGAACCACAATATTTCACATCATCTACCGTGAAGGTTGGATTCCAAATGTCATCACTTGACACAGTACCATCAGCCTTCTTCCAGAACATCTGCTGATAACCTTCTTCATTGGTCTCCAAATGGTCGAAGGCGAATGAGTACAACGAATTGACAGGATCACCCTCATGGAATTCATCCAAGGCATAGTATCCACTTGTAGGCACATGGTTGAGCTTGACTATCTTATTCTTGTTATAAGCCAAAGTCATATCGAGTGTGAAGCCCAACTGGTCACGTGAACGAGCATGAAGAATGTCGGCACTCAATTGCAATTCCATACCATTATTCAGCGTCTTGGCATTGTTGGTGTAGAGACTTTCCCATCCTGTCGTTGGATCGAGGTCGATATTAGCCAAGACATCAGAACCCATCTTGCGATATACATCAAAGGTTCCCGTCAAGCGATGCTTCAATACCGAGAAATCAAAACCGAAGTTCCAAGAGGTAGTCTTCTCCCAACGCAACTGGTCGTTTGGTGGAGTATTCAGTGTAGCTTTCTTCTCGCCTGTGATGGAATTCGTTCTGATTCTTGCCGTCAAGTAAGAGGAATAGCTGGAATTGATGTTACCAGTTACACCATAGCTGAAACGAAGTTTCAACATATCGAGCCACTTGGCATCTTTCATAAACTGCTCGTTGTGGAGATTCCAACCTGTACCCACTGACCAAAGTGGACGGTTGCGGAACTTAGGATCTGCACCAAACAAGTCGGTCTTATCCACACGATAGCTAGCACTCAGAGAGTATCTTCCATCGTATGTATAGTTGGCTGTTGCATAATAGGATTTATAGCGATGCTTCTCATGTGTACTTTTTGCCACATCGCTCGCAGAAAAATAATACTCAGGTGAATAGAGATTACCCAAGTCGGTTGACTTCAAGGTACTCAAGGCTGAGAAATTTACCAAGCCAGTACTATTGGTCAAGGTCTGTTCATCATAGCCATAGAACTGGTTGGTAGTGCTACGACTAAATGTCTGGCGATACTCATATCCCGCAATAGCACTGACAGCATGCTTTTTGGCAAAAGTCTTGTCGTAAGTAGCCTGGACACGGAAAGTGAGATAATTACCCTCGTTAGACTTGACAGTCATCAAACCTCCATCCGGTATGTAATGCTTGCCCTCATAACTGAACAAGTTGTAGTTATGACGGACAATATAGCTATCAGCTTCAAGCATCTTCTCGCTTCTTCCTGAAATATCCTCATACTGGAACATACCACTCAATTTCAGTCCATCAATAGGCTTTAAATTAGCATGGATGTAAGAGCGAGTATAAGTCTCACGACTCTTCGTATAATTCAAGAACAGATCGTCCACAGGGGAGAAGCCTTCATCTTTCAAACCCAGCGAAGCATCAGAAAGGGATGGCTCATCAAGAGCTACGGCAGCCATCAATCTCGCTGGAGTTCCGTCTGCGTTATACATACTCTGATAAGGATAGAATGAACTATAACTATTAAACTCACCTATTTCATTGGTGTGCATCTTAGAACGATTATTGTTGAGTGCCACTCCAAAATCCATGTCTATCCACTTAGCTGGTTCAAGTTTACCCACATATTGCAAAGACAAAGTATTATCATATTGCTGTTTTTTGCTGGTATCATCACCATGCCAATCTACGATAACACTAGAGTTCAAATACTTTCCCTTAGTGCGGATAGACAGGTTGTATTGCTGCTGCAAACGATTTTGGAGCATCAGATCACTCCATTCATCCATATAATTGTTTTGACCCCATTGGTTGACAGTCTGCTTATAGTCGGCATCCGAAACCTCTCCTCTATAATGCCTTACCATCAATTGTGTCATCGGATCCATCAATCTACCACGCTTGTCGTATTGTCTCAAAAGATTATTGAAGGCAGAACTTCTCTGCTTCATCCATTCGAAGTTGTATTGTTCCAGCTCCAACATTTCAGAAGCATTGCAAAAATCCAAGGAACTGTAGTCGGTCTTGTTGGTGGAAGTGATGTCGGCATTGAAGTCGATTGACAACTTTTCTGTCTGTGCCTTTTTGGTGGTAATGACAATCACACCATTCGATGCTCTAGCTCCATAAACAGCCACTGCGGCTGCATCCTTCAATACCGTTATCTTGTCAACCTCATACTTGTTGACATCATCTAGCGTTCCACTAATAGGCAGTCCATCTACAACTATCAAAGGACTGGAATTAGCTTTCAAGGTTCCCACACCACGGATGGTTAATCCACTGGAATATCCATTGTCATAATTGACCAATCCCGCCACTTTACCTTCCAAGCTCTGTTGCAAGTTTGACAGATAACGGTCGTTGATGTCCTTGGAAGAAATCACCTGAAAAGAACCCGTGGCATTCTCTTTCTTCAAAGTTTGATAACCTGTTACGACGACATCATTCAGTTGTCTGGAATCATCCTCCATGATAATGGTAACATGCTTATATGAAGCCTTTCTTTGAAATGATTTCATGCCCAAATAAGAGTATTCCAACATAGCATTCTGAGGAATATCACTCATGGCATACTCGCCATTTTCATCAGTGACAGCTCCTAATTTCAAACCCATCACCTTGACAGAGACACCCGCAAGAGGTTGACCATAACTATCAAGAAGCTGTCCGCTTACTCGATGCAAGGAAGCATCATCCTGTTGGTTTTTCTTTACCACTCTGATCATCTTACCATCCACCTTAGATGTATAAGGCGTGGAAGCCAAGAGCATTTCCACAGCCTGAGGCGCAGCTTGCTGATTGATTTCCGTAGTTACCTTGTAAGTTTTCAGTAAGTCATAATTGTAATTCACTTTGTAATACCCCGATTGCTTCTCCAACGAATAAAGCGCTGAAGGCAAAGGCATCTGCACACATTTCATGGTTATCTTGTTGCCCTACGCCATCATCTGGATAGCCAAGAGCAACAACAATAAGCACGAAAAGACTCTCTTACTCTGTTTCTTTTCCATAACTTTTCAATATTAATTGACCTAATAATAATTCTCTCTTATTGCTAAAGACGTGGTCTTTCGCAAAAGGGGACACAAAAAGTCATAGGAAATAAGGAAAAAGTTACTTTTTGACTCAAAAAGCCAACTATTCCACATCAATAACGAATATTTTTCGCATAAAACAACAATCATATATCAGAAACTCATGAGTTGTCAGTACGACAGGAACTTCTTCGTACAAGCTATCTCACTAAAAGTTCCTGTTTCAACTTGACAACCTGTATTCCTTCCAATTCATTCAGTTGTCGAACCACTTCCTCCAAGGAAAGCTTACGCTCTGCCACGAAATGCACTTGAGTTTGCAGACAGTTTTTATTTTCAAAAACCACCTTAACATGATACCATCTACCAAGTTCTTTCATCACATCCACCAAAGCAACCTCATGGAAATAAAAAAGTCCACTCTTTCTCTGGACCAAAGGATAAGTATCAACATCCGTGACATCAAAACCATCGCCTGACAAAGTTGCCATTTGGTTAGGCTTCAAGACTAAAGAAGAAGACTCCCCCTTTTGTCTGACAGCCACACATCCCGAAACCAACGTCACTTGAGCCGGTTTCCCGATATATGCTTTAATACCAAAAGCTGTTCCCAAATCCGTAGCTATCAAGTTGGCTGCTTCTACAATGAATGGGCACTTGGCATTATGCCTTACTTCAAAATATCCCTCACCCTGCAACTGTACCTTGCGTTCCTTACCAGCGAAATGCTTAGGATAAAGCAAACTGCTCTCAGCATTAAGCCACACCTTGGTACCATCACTCAGCACCAAATGTCTGTCTTCACCTCTGCCCGTTTCAGCCACCAAGATTTCATTAGCAGCAACTTGTCTATCCTCTTGCTCAGACTTATCCTCAGAATCACCATGAGAAGAGTCCTTACGAACTACAGATTTTGTATCTGAGGAAGTTTCAGAAGAAAACTCAGTCTTTGCCCTTTGCACAACAACAGACGAGTCGTCTTTCCTACCATTGAAAAAGAAAACAAAGGCTATCACTACGACAGCAGCAATAGATATGGCAACTTTCAAGAAAGATGTCATATCGATGCTGCGAGCACTTTTTTCCTCATCCGAATGACGAAGCTCAGCCTTTTCTTGCAAGCCCATTTGCTGGCTCATAGCCTTCCAAGCCATGTCCACATCAGGAGCCTCTACATCCATGCGATTCAATGCGCTTCGTATGTCGCCTTGCTCTTCTGTCGTAGCTTGCCAATCTGCATCAAGCTTCATATTGTTTTCTTTGCCTATGATACCTTATTATAATATATGTATGAAATACTATGATAAAAGAAGTCTGTCTAAAATTCTCCCTCCTACAACTTTCCAATTTCTCTAGAGGTCTAATAAAAAGACGAAGAAAAAGAGAAAGGGGGACAGGAATCCCTCTTTTTTAAGCTTTGTTCTCAATTCTTTCAAAGCCCTGAACAGTTGTTTTTTGATTCCTTCTACAGAAATGCCCACTATCTCGGCTGCCTCTTTATAGGATTTACGCTTACGGTAGCACAAATCAAGTATCAACCTTGTTTTCTCTGGCATCTGCTGCAAGACTTTCTCCACCCACAAGATTCTTTCCTCACGCATTTCCCAAGACGCATCACATACATCCATTAAATTCTTCATCTCTTCTATAGGAATCTCTGAATATCTAGAACTTTGCCGGTATTTATCGAGAGCCTTGTTTTTTGTACTCACAAAAATATAGCCCCTCACTTTGTCGGGTGAAATATCACGATGTTGATTCCATATCGACAAGAAGACATCACTCACAACATCTTGGGCAGCTTGCGCCTCTCCCAGAATATCGTAAGCAAGATAAAACAGTTGAGTATGCATCTCCTTAAACAAAGTCTCAAACTGTTTTGAGGTTATGATGTCTATCTCACTCATATTTTGGCCAATAACAAAAAAAGCATCTTTCGGTTTGAAAGATGCTCTCATCAAGTTGGGATACCCGGATTCGAACCAGGAATGACAGGACCAGAATCTGTAGTGTTACCATTACACCATATCCCAATATAGATTTCATTTTCTGAATAAAAAAGCATCTTCCTATCTTGAAAGATGCTCCTTTTAGTTGGGATACCCGGATTCGAACCAGGAATGACAGGACCAGAATCTGTAGTGTTACCATTACACCATATCCCAATGTAGCTTGCAATCTCAATCTGTTCGTTTCTTAATTGCGAGTGCAAAGTTACTACTATTTTTTGAATTGCCCAAATTTTTCGGCACTTTTTTCTAAAAAATCTCAATTTTTAGCGTTTTTCGGCGTTTTTCCGTGTATTTAGCGTATCTTTGCACATATAATAACAAGATAATTAATAGAAATTGTAAATGAACACAACAAAACAACTAGTAGAAACCATCACAGAGGGAATACAAGAGAAAAAAGGAAGCAAAATCGTGATAGCTGACTTGAGCCACCTAGATGGCACCATTGCCAAATATTTCATCATCTGCCAGGGCAACTCCCCATCACAAGTGGAGGCCATCGCTGAATCCGTAGGCGACTTCTGCAGAAAGAAATTGGGTGAGAAACCTGCCAACGTAGCGGGCTTGGGCAACGATCAATGGGTTGCTATCGACTTCGTGGATGTACTGGTACACATCTTCCAACCTGAGGTACGACAGTTTTACGACTTGGAGCACCTATGGGAGGATGCCAACCTCACCGAGATTCCAGACCTCGACTAATCCATCGGGGGGAAAAGGTGGAAAGTCTGCTAGGCTTACACCTTAATTATATATATAGGAATATTTTTATTTGATATATTGGAACAACATTTCTTATTCTAAAAACGAGATGGAACAAAGTAACAATTTAAATAACCCAAGTGGACAACCACCTAAGATGCCTAAATTCAATATGAACTGGCTCTATGTCATCATCCTCTTCGGACTCATGGTACTCTTCATGACGGGTGGCGGTGATGCCTTGGGAGGTAGCGCAGCCAAGAAGGCTACCTACACAGAGTTTAAGGAGTATGTGGAGAAAGGATATGTGCTCAGCGTCGTCGCCAATAAGACGGAGAGTACGATCAAGCTTTACATCAATCCGAAAAACATTCGTGATGTCTATAAGACAAGTGCCAAGAACGTAGGTCCTTCACCTTACGTGGAGGTGCAGTTTGGTTCTGTAGAAGAACTGGACAAGTACCTCGACTCGATGGTCAAGACCCACAAGATACACTCCTACACCTACGAGAACCAGAAGGGCAACGACTTCATCAGCCTCCTGGTCAGCGTAGCCCCTATCCTACTCTTCTTCCTCTTCATCATGTGGATGTCGGGCAGAATGGGCACAGGACTCGGCGGTGGCATGGGAGGCGGTATCTTCAGTGTCGGCAAGAGCAAGGCTCGTATGTATGAGAAGGGAAACGCCATCGGTGTCACCTTCAAGGACGTAGCCGGACAAGAGGGTGCCAAACAGGAGGTTCAGGAAATCGTCGATTTCCTCAAGAACCCACAGAAATACACCGACCTCGGTGGTAAGATTCCAAAGGGAGCCTTGCTGGTAGGTCCTCCGGGAACAGGTAAGACCCTCCTTGCCAAGGCTGTAGCAGGCGAGGCAGAGGTACCATTCTTCTCCATGAGCGGTTCCGACTTCGTGGAAATGTTTGTCGGCGTCGGTGCCTCTCGTGTTCGCGACCTCTTCCGTCAGGCTAAGGAGAAAGCTCCTTGCATCATCTTCATCGATGAGATTGATGCCGTAGGTCGAGCTCGTAGCAAGAACCCAGCCATGGGTGGCAACGATGAGCGTGAGAACACTCTGAATGCACTCCTCACCGAGATGGATGGTTTCGGCACCAACAGTGGTGTCATCATCCTTGCCGCTACCAACCGTGTAGATATGTTGGATAGCGCCCTCTTGCGTGCAGGTCGTTTCGACCGTGAGATTCATGTCGATCTCCCTGGCTTGAACGAACGTAAGGCCATCTTCCTTGTTCACCTGAAGCCTATCAAGATAGACGATACCGTTGACATCGATCTCTTGGCTCGCCAGACGCCGGGCTTCTCTGGTGCCGACATCGCCAATGTTTGCAACGAGGCTGCCTTGATAGCTGCTCGCCATGACAAGAAGGCGGTGTGCAAGCAAGACTTCCTCGATGCCGTTGACCGTATCGTAGGTGGATTGGAGAAGAAGACCAAGGTGATGACTGCCGACGAGAAGCGTAGCATCGCCCTCCATGAGGCTGGTCATGCCACCATCTCTTGGTTCTGTAGATATGCCAACCCTCTCATCAAGGTCACCATCGTGCCACGTGGTCAAGCACTGGGCGCTGCTTGGTATCTCCCAGAGGAGCGACAGATTACCACCAAGGAGCAGATGCTCGACGAGATGTGTTCACTCATGGGTGGTCGTGCAGCCGAAGAACTCTTCACCGGTCATATCTCCTCCGGAGCGATGAACGACTTGGAGCGTGCTACCAAGAGTGCATACGGCATGGTGGCTTACCTCGGCATGAGCGAGTCGCTGCCTAACCTCTGCTATTACAACCAGAGCGAGTATTCATTCCAGAAACCATATTCAGAGACCACAGCCAAGAAGATAGACGAGGAAGTGCTGAAGATGGTGAACGAACAATACACCCGTGCCAAGAACATCCTGATGCAGCACAAGGAAGGTCACAACGCCCTCGCCGAACTGCTCATCCAGAAGGAGGTCATCATGGCAGAAGACGTGGAGAAGATTTTTGGCAAGCGCCCTTGGATTAGCCGTTCACAGGAAATCATGGAGGACGAGCAGCCTAAGATCGACGATGATGCTGTCAAGGAGATACCAGAGGTGCAAGCTGCCATCAAGGAGCATGAGGAGAATCAGAACAAGGAGAACACTCATTAATATCAAGAGTCATGACAGATAAACAAAAGAATCTCATCGTAAGAACCATCACAGGTGTCTTATTCGTAGGCTGCATGGTATCATGCTTCCTGCAACCGAAGGCTATGGTTTTCCTCTTTGCCCTCATCACAGGTCTGAGCATCTGGGAGTTCTGCGGACTCGTCAATGAGGAGGCGGAGGATGTCAGCGTCAATCGCTTCATCTCCACCGTGGCAGGTGTGTATTTCTTCCTTGCCGTAGCGGGATTCCGAACGGGCATCACGGGCTACAACTTCGTGGTGTTCATCCCTTACATCCTCACCATCGTATATCTCTTCATCTACGAGTTATACACGGGCAACAAGAATGCCATCAACGATTGGGCTTACACGATGCTCTCACAGATGTACATCGCCCTCCCCTTCTCGCTGATCAACGTCTTGGCTTTCGAGGTTTCGGCAGTGGATGGTCAGGTACATTACGATATGCTCTTGCCTTTGAGCGTGTTCATCTTCCTCTGGACCAATGACACGGGTGCCTATTGCAGCGGTTCGCTGTTTGGCAAGCACAAGCTCTTCCCTCGCATCAGTCCGGGCAAGAGTTGGGAAGGAAGCATAGGCGGTGGCATCTTCGTCATCATCGTGGCTGCCATCGTGGGATACTTCGCCAATAATGGCGAGACGGCTCACACCTTGAGCATCGCAGGATGGATAGGTTTGGGACTCGTCGTCGTATTCTTCGGCACCTGGGGCGACTTGGTGGAGAGTCTCTTCAAGCGTACCCTCGGCGTGAAGGACAGCGGCAATATTCTGCCGGGTCATGGTGGCATGCTCGACCGTTTCGACTCATCGCTGATGGCGATTCCAGCGGCTGTCATCTACCTCTACACCATCCAACTCTTCGGATAATCAAGAGAATACAAGCTACTGAAATAGATAATGTTTTATACTATC
The DNA here is from genome assembly GCA_000436035.1 of Prevotella sp. CAG:732. Classification (GTDB taxonomy): domain Bacteria; phylum Bacteroidota; class Bacteroidia; order Bacteroidales; family Bacteroidaceae; genus Prevotella. The sequence continues at coordinate 79,343 of FR893264.1, forward strand.
GGGACGTACTTTCTTTGCAAAAGTACGTCCTTTTTTGTTTGTAGAGGGAAATACTTGTACTTTTTCTTGGTCAATTCTGCTAAAAATCGTAGTTTTGCAGAAAACATATTATAATCAAAAACCTATTTAAAAGATGAAAAAGCTATTAACCCTCCTTGTCGCCTTGCTGTGCATGGCACAAGTCAACGCAGCCGGTCCTGTAAAGCAATGGGGACAACTGCAAGTGAAAGGTGCGCAACTTTGCGACCAAAACGGAAATCCAGTCGTACTGCGAGGTGTCAGCCTAGGATGGCACAACATTTGGCCTCGTTTCTACAACAAGAATGCCGTGAAGTGGCTCATCAATGACTGGCATGCCAACATCATCCGTGCTGCCATGGGAATCCAGATTGAGGACAACTACCTGGAGAACCCGGAGTTCGCCCTCAAGTGTATCACCAATGTGGTGGATGCAGCCATCAAGAACGACGCATACGTCATCATCGACTGGCATGCCCACAAGATGCACACGGCAGAAGCCAAGGCTTTCTTTGCCAAGATGGCTCAGAAATATGGCAAATATCCTAACGTCATCTATGAGCTTTACAACGAGCCTGTGGAAGACAAGTGGGAAGACCTCAAGGTATATGCCAAGACCATCATCGACGAGATTCGCAAGTACGACTCCGACAATATCATCCTCATGGGTTGTCCTCACTGGGACCAAGACATCGACCTCGTGGCAAAGAGTCCTATCGAGGGCGTGAGCAACGTGATGTACACGCTCCACTTCTACGCAGCCACCCACAAGGATTACTTGCGCGACAAGTTGGAAGCAGCTGTCAAGGGCGGTCTTCCTGTATTCGTGTCAGAATGTGCTGGCATGGAAGCCTCCGGCAATGGTCCTCTTGCTCCAGACGAGTATCAGAAATGGCTCGATGTCATGGAGAAGAACAAGGTAAGTTGGGTCAATTGGTCAATCTCTGACAAGGACGAGACCTGCTCCATGATTCTGCCAAGGGCAGAGGCAAAGGGCAACTGGACTCCTGACCTCATCAAGCCATGGGGCAAGATGGTGAAGGATGCGTTGACAAGATATAACAAGTGATGACGCTTATTTGTGGGCATCTCTATAGAGCTTCACCGTGGTCGTCTATAGTGGCTTGTCCTAGTCGTCTATTACGACCGAGGCTTGTCGTCTATTACGACCCATCGAAACCGTCTATAGTGGCTTCACCTAGCCTCCACCATCTCTCTGATTTCGCTTGCGAAGATACGGCATTTATCTGATATACGCAAGAAAAAAAGCAATTATTTTCGCCTTGTTGGGCATTTTTCCTCATGCGTTACAATGTTACAGCGTTACAGTAAAAAATCTCCCTATTCCACCCCCCCCTAAAATACTCTTTATATTTATATATATATAAATATAAAAGTAATTTTTCGCATATAGGAGGGGCAAAAATTTTACTGTAACGCTGTAACGGTGTAACGAAGGTATGATTCTTTGGGCAGCCCGACGTAGCGACATTGTATTTATAGCCAGTGGATCTGCTACTTCGTGGATGGTGGACAACCTTATTGAGAACCAAGGAGGATTGCACGCCAGAATAACCAGCAGCATATACGTACGTTCTTTTACACTTCATGAGACAGAAGAATACTTGCAGCGAAAGCATTGTAAATGGGATAGATACCAAATCTTGCAATGCTACATGGCATTCATATGTTGCAAGGCTACAATGGAAGAACCACCCTTACAAGTAATGTGATGAGTTTCACCACCCTGCCCAACGAGAAGCCAACCCTTGACGAAGCTCAAATACTAAGCCATGGACCGATGAGCGTCGTTGTAGGCTATGAGATAACAGACAATGGTGGAGAAGCCGGCAGAACCTAAAGCCGACATCTACTCGCAGGGCAAGGTCATAGCAGATATGGCAAAGGCGACAGGCGACAAGAACTTGCAAAAGATGGCAACCATCTACACAATTCCTGACACCCATCGCCGTCCTGATACGATCGAAAAGTTGCGCAAGCAACCAAGCCCAAGAAGAAAACAACTTGCTACAAGAGCAAACGCTCGATGGCGACAGCGTTCATTCCAAAGCCAACCAAGTGATGGATTATCAGCTTTGGAATCATTAACCGTCCCTTTTACCAAGTAATGCTCATGCCCAATGCCAAGCTAGCATTGGAGCTGAGAGGGATGAACTCCTTGCTGGTCTTGCCCAAGATGTGGTCCATACCGATGAAGAAGTTGTAGCCCTTAGGATGGATATTGAGCACATAGCCCATGCTGGTAGCAAAACTGCTCACTGCGAAGTTGACACCGCCATCCAACCATTTCAATGGTTTCCAGTTGGCACTGAATCTGCCCTCGCTCCAAGTGAAATCGCCATTGATACGAGTACTGCTCAAGAAACCAAATGAAAGTTTGTCGTAAGAAGGCAAGGCATACTCCAGACCCAAGTTGACAGTAGTGGCTAGGGCTGTGGTACGACTTCCTGCATCACCCTCATCCTTCAGATTGATGAAGTCTGTCAACTGGTCGCTATAGTAATCCCACTGATCGTCTATCGTATTGTCATACTCGCTCTTGACAGCGACATCGCTGAATTCACCAAAAGCAAAAGCCTCACCACTATTGACAGCCTTCATATTGTTTTTCCAACTGATAAAGCCTAGGTCGAGTACAGCGAAGCTCAACTTCAAGTCTTTCGTAATCTTGTATTCGGCACCGAGATCCAATCCCATACCGAAGCCTCCCAATCCTGCTCCATCGACATCCACGTCGTCGATGTGCTCATACTTACCCTGTATGCCATCAGGTCCCGTATGGTTAGGATTCTTGTAATCAGAAGTCTTCGACTTATAGGTGAATCCCTTCATGGAGACTTGCGCCTGTCCCTTGCCACTCACCAGCCACATCGGATTGCCAAGTGCATCCAGTTGGTTGCCAGAGAGGTCAGCCACCACGTTCTGCATCTTCACATCGGCATCGCCCACGCCGAAGAGGAACTTCAACTTGGCACCGATGCGCCATTTATCACCCAACTTATGTGAGTGTCCCAATCCCAGTTCCACGTAGGAACGAGCCATGGCACTGATGTCACCGATTTGGTAAGTTTGATTGCCAGTGTTCTTGGCAAACTCAAAGAGTTCGTAAGGCAAGGAAGCACCAAAGCTAGCCTTGGCATTCACCTCGATAGTATTGTAACCACCGAATCCCTTGAAACCTGCGGAGAGAAGGGCGATGCCAACATCACCAGCGATACGGTTCTGCCCCTTGCTGAATCCACTGAGTGCATCACTGGTAGAGATGTAAGGGTTCATGAAGGTGGTCATCTTCTTGGCTCCAGCCTCCTGACCATACATCGGATTGTGCATCACCACATCTTGATAACCGAAGTTACCCTGTAAGTTGACATTGATATTGCCCAAGGCTGGTATGGAGATATAGTTCTGCTTGTTCTCGAAAGCAGGGTTCATGTCGTGACGGAACTTATAATCCTCTGTGAAATAGGCAGAGTTCAGTGTCTGAGCCATCGCCGTGCCACCCACCATCAAGAGAGAGGCAACCAAGACGTGCTTATATATATTGTTCATCATATTTTTAGTCATAATCTTTGTCTTTGTGTGTTATTGTATCTGTTGTCTCACTCTCTTTAGTTGAAATCGCCGATAATCTTGCCCACCAGTTTCACCTTGATATTGTTCAGTTTCAAGGTGTGCTTATTGGCATTGAGGGTGATGCCCTCTACCGTGGTTCCATTGTGGGTAGCCTTGCCCTGTACCTTGTATGACAAGCCATCGAGTTGCTTCAGTCCACCCTTCACCTTCTCACGGATTTCAACCTCCAACGGAGAAGTGACAGCAGTCTCGCCATCTGTGGAAGCACTCACCTCGCCCTTCTTGATATTCACCTCTATCAAGTTGCTGATGTCTGCACCTCCCACACCCAACGGAGTAGCTTCGAGGATGAGCGCAGCTGGCACCTTGCTGATAGCATCGGCTGTCAGGCGCACATAGGTATTCTCGGAAAGTTCCAGGTCATCAATGTCGTCATTCCATCCATCGAATTGATCGGAATATTCGATGACAGCGTCCTTGCCAAAGGCGAGAGGAGCATACACCTTATAGCTTGGCGTGATATGATAAGGTTTGCCAAACTCGACGGTAGCCTCCTGACTTTGGTCGGCTCTCGCCTCCACATTTCCAATGCTCACATGGTCTGGTATCTTATTAATTAAGGTAGAGAGGTTGCTCACTGCATATACATTCGCATCGCCATACTGATTGACCAATTCAGGGGTCTTCGCACGACAGATGCAAATCTGGGTAGTAGGTGAAACGCTATTCTTATGGATTTGCATCTCAGGGAGCGCAACGCTAGCAGTCGTCTGTCCGTTCTTGGTTGCAGCCATAGTTGCCTTGACGGTAGCTGCCGCATCCATCTCATTGTTGATAGTAAGCAAGATTTGCGGATTAGCCAAGTCTGCCACCACATTGTCATCTGATAAGAAATCAGGGACACCGGTGACATCCACCTCACCCAAAGTACCGAAGTTCACCTCTGGGTCGAACACACCTGTGGCACTCGTCAACTCGATGTTTTCCACCTCCACTTTGGCAGCAATGCTCATATTGGCAGTAGAAGGAGTACCCGTCAACTCGAAGTCATCTATCTTCAGTCCGAAATAGCCATCCATGTCTATCTTGCCATCCTCAGCAATGGACAGTGTTCCGTAAGCATCTTGCTCCGAGAAAAGGAGTTCATTAGAAGTGATGGTCAATACCAAGTCTCGACTGGTAGAGATGTCTGCGATGTCGATTCGAGAATTCGTAAGAGTAGGCATGTCATTTCCATCGCCCACCACCCTATTCAGACTGAGATAGCCTGGCAGGGTAAGCGTGGCTTTCTTGATTTTGGAGATAACGGAGGAAATACCAGAGAAGCCTAAGGTCAACTTCATCGTAACAGGTTTCATGTTTGCCTTCGTCAAACTCTTCACACTCTTGTCAACGCCATGATACTCGAACATCTTTTCCTTTACCTCAGGAATCACCGAAGACGCAGTCAGCGATCTGGTCGCCTTAGCAGAAGCGGACAAAGATATCGGAATATTGGCATTATAGGATCTACCCTCCAAACGGATAGGTTCTATCTTTGGATTTGCCTCAGAGGAGCCGCTACCTGTCAGTTGGAAGAGATAGTTGCCTTCATCATCCAGCTTTACACTACCATTCTCCTCCAAGTCCAAAACGTCCTTCAAAGGTATGTCCATGGTAGAACTGGCAGGAAGTTCCAATCCATCCCCACCGAAGCCCATCGTAGCATCGATCTCATTGAAATCATAGTCACTGTTAGTACACCCGGTTACCAAGAACCCGCCCACGAGCAATGAAGCAAGGAGCAGTGTCACTCTCTTTTGTTTTCTCTTCATAGTCCTATTTTTGATTTGATAAATAATAATAAGTAATAGATGATTCCTACCGATTGCCGGTTGATTTGATAATCATGTAAATCATAACTTCTGCAAATGTAGCGATAAATTCTGTAAGTCTTGTTAAATAACTGTTCTTTTTTCGCCTAAACTGTCAATTTTTACCTTTTAATGCAAGAAAAGTCATTTTTTCCACCATCCCCGACTATAGTTTTCCTTAGCAACACATAAGAAGTGTAGTTATCACTCTTCCTCCATCGATTTTGTCAGCAAAACTTAAATAATTTATACTTTCGTGTCATTATTTCAGCCAGTCTTGCCATTTCTGGCAAAGAAGAAACGCCTATCATCAGCCAGCTGCCAATGGCACAAGAGTTGCAAATGGGGAGGGTGAAAGTTAAATTTAAAAATAGGAGGTTTTAATTATGTTATTAGCTCGTAGAAATAATAATTCTGATTGGTTGACAAATTGGTTTGAGGACAATTTCTTTGATACAGACTTGATGCCACGTACTAGCTCTACCGCTCCTGCTACAAACATCAAGGAGAACGAGAAGGCTTACACCATGGAGGTTGCTGCTCCAGGTTTGAAGAAAGAGTGGGTTCGCATCAATCTTGACAACGATGGCAATCTCTGCATCGCCATCGAGAACAAGATGGAGCACAAGAATGAGGATAAGCACGAGCACTACTTGCGCCGTGAGTTCTCTTACAGCAACTACCAGCAGTGCTACACACTGCCTGAGGATGCCGACCGTGAGAAAATTTCAGCCAAGGTTGCCGATGGCATACTTGAGGTCGAGATTCCTAAGTTGACTCCAAAGGAAGAGGCTAAGACAACCAAGAACATTGAGGTGAAGTAACTAGATAGAGTACATTCATAGGTTAGTTAGTTAGTAAAAAAGGTAGATCCCAAACATTTGGAATCTACCTTTTTCTGTTTCATAAGAGGTGACAATCATTATAAATAAGGATAACATCTAGCGAGAATTGGCAGTACCTTTGCAGCCGAAATCATTTAGAAGTAAAAAGAATTCAATCATAAACAAAAAAAATCAAATGAATCACAAGATGATAGTCCTCGCCATGGTTGCAGCAGGACTGCCCACTATGACCGAGGCACACACAGCCTATGGTATTACGGATAACTCCGCCATTTCCTTGCTCGCCGACAGCAGCAAAGTGTTTGACATCGACGAGGTGGTCGTGGCCTCACAACCCAAGGAAACCTACCGTCTTCGCCAACAATCGCTGAGCAGTACCTCGCTCGGCAGTTTTCAAATACAGAAACTGGGAGTTCACGACTTGCGTGAACTGTCTTCTTATATCCCCAACTTCACGATGCCCAACTATGGTTCGCGTCTTTCCAGCGCCATGTATGTGCGTGGCATCGGAAGCCGTGTCAACAGTCCTGCCGTGGGCATCTACCAGGACGGCATTCCCCTGATGAGCAAGGCTGCATTCAATCTGCACAACTATCAGACCAGTCGTGTGGATGTGCTCCGTGGTCCACAAGGCACGCTCTACGGTCAGAACTCAGAAGGAGGTCTCGTGCGCATCTTCTCTCGCAACCCATTCGAATACGAAGGTACCGACATCAAACTCTCATACGGTTCACGCTATTACCGCAATATAGAGGCGGCTCACTATCAGAAGTTGGGCACCCACGTCGCCCTCTCCGCAGCCGGATTCTATGAGGGACAGAAGGGATTCTTTCGCAACACACACACTGGCGAGAGAGCCGACAAATATGATGAGGCAGGTGGCAAACTGCAGTTGAAAACCAAGTGGAACAAAGGATGGAGCATCGACTGGCTCGCCAACTATCAGTATGTAGATCAGAACGGTTTCCCATACGGCAAACTCGACTTGGAGACAGGCAAGACCGAACTCCCTGCCTCCACCTTTGCCGGAAACTACCGACGCAACACCCTCATCACGGGCCTCGACATCCAGCACCATGGACGAGATTTCTCCTTCTCTTCCACCACCAGCTACCAATATCTCAAAGACCGTATGCTGATGGACCAAGACTATCTGCCCACCGACTATATGAGCATTTTGCAAGAGCAGTTGCAGAACGCCATCACCCAGGAGTTGACCTTCAAGAGTCGCAAGCCCGTAGGTGACATCTGGAATTGGACAGCTGGAGCCTTCTTCTCCTACAACTGGCTGAAGACCAATGGTCCGGTCTATTTCAACGAGGGGATGACCCGTCCTATCGGCAATGCCATCCAAAACCTGATGTACACATCGATGGTCACCTCCATGGCGAAGCGATTCATCGCCCAGGGGATGAGCGAGGCACAGGCACAAGCAACTGCGGCAGCAGCGATAGAGAGAGCGGGCGGCGTGAAGATGGACGTGGCGATGGGGGCACCAGGACTCTTCCACACCCCACAATGGAACCTTGGTGTTTTCCATGAGAGCAACTTGGAACTCACTGATCGACTGACCGCCACCATCGGCTTGCGATACGACTTCATGCACACTGCCATCCACTATGCCTCTTCCGCCTACATGGCAATGACTGCCAACGTGATGGGAAAAGTGGCCACCAACACGCTCCGTTCGGTGCTCGACCACGAGACCAGCGACAACTATCATCAGTTGCTCCCCAAGATAGGCGTCAACTGGAAGATAGACGCACAGGGCAGCAACGTGTATGCCATCGTGAGCAAGGGCTATCGAGCTGGTGGATACAACATACAGATGTTTAGCGACATCTTGCAAACCGAATTGAATGCCAACCGTCAGCAAGCGATGCGTGGCAATTACGACGTGCCGCATTCCGAAGAGGACTATGACAAGGTGAACAAGACCATCGCCTTCAAACCTGAGACCTCATGGAACTACGAGTTGGGGGCTCATCTCAATCTCTTCGACCACATGATGCACCTCGACCTCAGTACCTATTACATGCAAGTGCGCAATCAGCAGCTCTCCGTGATGGCAGGCAACTATGGTTTTGGTCGCATGATGGTAAATGCAGGCAAGAGTCACAGTTGCGGCGTCGAGGCTGCACTGAAGGGGCAGGCTGTGAATGGAAAATTGGATTGGGCAGTGAGCTATGGACTCACCCGTGCCCAATTTGACGAATATGAAGACGGAAATGGAGATGGAAGTGACGATGGCAACGGACAAGCGAATGGCAAAGCGGTGAGCTACAAGGGCAAGACGGTGCCTTATGTACCACAGAACACTTTGGCTGCCATGGTGGATTATCGACTCGACCTCCAGTCGGCATCGCCATCCCACGCTTGGTTGTCGATGAAGTCGCTCACCATAGGAGCCAATGTTCATGCACAGGGCAAGACTTATTGGGACAACGCCAATTCTTATGCCCAGAAGATGTATGCGGTGCTAGGCGCTCACCTCGACCTCGACTTGGGCGGCATGCTCATCAGTCTTTGGGGCAGGAATCTCACCGACACCCATTACAACACCTTCGCTGTCGATAATGCCGCCACTGGCAAGAAGGAATATTTCGCTCAGCGCGGCAATCCCTTCCAAATGGGAGTGGATATCAAATGGCACTTCTAAGCATTCTGCCTCATGAATGCTTAGAAGTGCCATATCAATCGCTTACACCGTTATCTCGCCCGAACCATAGCAGCGATGGTGGTTCTCATCATACACCACGCAGAACTGTCCGGGAGCGACTCCATGTATGGCTTCCTCTGAATGAATCATCCATCTGCCATCCTCCAACTTCTCGATGGTGGCTGGATGATACTCCGGTGTATGGCGTATCTTGAAAGTGACCTTCTGCATCGGTACCTCACGAGTGAGGAAGTGGAAATCGTGCAGGGGGAAGTCCTTCTTGTAGGCTGTCTGAGGGTCATAGCCGTGACTCACGTAGAGGATATTGTGCTCCACGTCCTTCTTGATAACAAACCAAGGACCACCGCCAAAGCCCAAGCCCTTGCGCTGTCCGATGGTATGGAACCACAAGCCCTTGTGCTCGCCTATCTTCTTGCCCGTCTCCATCTCGATGACATCGCCCGGATGCTCGCCTAGATAGCGACGGATATAATCATTGTAGTTGATCTGTCCTAGGAAGCAGATGCCCTGGCTGTCCTTGCGCTTGGCATTGATGAGATGCTCCTCCTCGGCAATCTCTCTCACCTCGTTCTTGATGTGATGACCGATTGGGAATATCGCCTTTTTCAACTGCCACGACTCTATCTGAGCCAAGAAGTCGGTCTGGTCTTTCACAGGGTCGGGACTCGTGACGAGCCACTTGTCACCATTCTCATCCATCTCGGTCTGAGCATAATGACCAGTGGCGATAAGGTCGTAGTCGTGCCCCATCTTCTCGTCGAAGGCACCAAACTTGATGAGACGGTTGCACATCACGTCGGGGTTGGGGGTGAAGCCAGCCTTCACCTTGTCCATCGTATAGCGAGTCACCTCGCTCCAGTACTCCTTGTGGCAATCCACCACCTGGAGTTTGCAGCCATACTTGTGAGCCACAGCCGTAGCCATCTCCAAATCCTCCTCGGAAGAGCAAGCCCACTCCTCC